>CATEEE010000050.1 GCA_949499045.1 Marinobacterium sp. xm-d-530
AATTGTTGAGGTATTTTTGTGCGTATTCTTCGTAAATATACAAACCGCCGTCTCTACGACACCTCTCGCAGCTGTTACGTTACCCTTGAAGATGTAAAGCAGTTGGTAATGAACGGTGAGACCTTTCAGGTTCAAGATTCCAAAACAGGCCAAGATTTAACGCGTAACATTCTTCTGCAAATCATCTCAGAACAAGAGGCTGACGGCGGAGGTACCCTGCTAACAAACCAAGTGCTTCAGCAACTTATACGCTTCTATGGCGACAGCATGCAGGGCATGATGAGCCAGTATTTAGAACAGAGCATCAGTGCATTCTTAGAGCATCAGGATCGTATTCGTGACCAGATGGAGACGATGATGGGCGCAGCCAATCCATTAACGATGATGAACAAGTTGACGGATCAGAACATGGCGTTCTGGAATATGTTCAATCCAACCTCTAAACAAGAGGGTGAGAAAGAGGAAAAATAACCACTTCTCACTCGACACGTATTGAAAAGAGAGCAGGTGCTCTCTTTTTTTATGACCAGTTTTAGATTCTCTTTTTAATCAATCTTAATTAGACAATTTTGATCAGGTTGGAATGCCCTCGCGTAAGTCTCATGAACTTATTAAAGGGCACTGGTTTGAATCAGATACGCGGGATTGTTTTCGATCTAGATGGCACGCTAGTGTCATCCTCACTGGACTTTAACCAAATTCGTTTAGACTTGGATTGTCCGCCTGGTGAGGATGTGTTGACTTTTGTTGAAGCGCTGTCACCTCAAGAGAGGGCGAAAGCGGAGGCAATTATCCACCAACATGAAGTTGATGATGCAGAACAATCTGAATGGCTTCCTGGTGCGAAAGCGTTTGTTGATCAATGCTTAGAAATAGGGGTGCCGTTAGCCATCCTAACTCGTAATTCTGAGTTCGCGTCTAAAAAGAAGATAAGCAAGAACAATATTCCTATTTCACTACTTTTTACACGAGAAAACTCACTGCCCAAACCAGACCCTAGTGCGCTGAATGAGATTGCAAAACTTTTTTCTCTGCCTAACCACTCCATAATGATGGTGGGCGATTACAAATATGATCTTGAAGCTGGTCGAAATGCTAAGATGTCCACATGCCTAGTGAACTGTGAAGGTGAGCCTGATTACCTTCATCTTGCTGATCATAGGTACTCAAGTTTTATCCACCTTCACGAAGCTTTCTTTAACGAGCGATAGGATCTTCAAAGATTAAACGAAGCGAAAAAGACGTAGATGTTTTTCGCAACGAATACTGCTGGTGCTGTGAGTAGAACTCCCACGGTCAAAAATACACCGAATTTATTCATTTTGCTTGGCAGTACCAGGTCTTTCAAAACAACAAAAACCATAAACAAAACCAATGCAAAAACAAAAATACTGGTAATGAGCATATCCATCTCGTGAGGGGCAAGGTTCACTGCTTAAACTCCTTTAATTGATTGAGAAGTGACATACGCTACAAAGGGAAAATAAGTTTAAAAAGCCACAAATCACTTTCAATTCGTAGTGCTGGTCTTCATTGAACCGTTAAATTGTGCTTTCATTTTTGAAAAATATTTTTCAAAGGTTTGGTTTAAAGTTATGAAATTTATAAAGTGTGAAACTGGCGAAATGCGTCTTCTTCCGAAGCTTTTCGAAACAACGTTTGCAGCGTCGGAGAGTTCAGAAGAGGGTCGTCTAATTGGTAAGTTAGTTGATGATCTTCTAAATATGCCAGAAGACGAATCGATTCACGTTTATGCCGCAGTAGATGAAGAACTCGTTTTGGGAGCGGTTCTATTTACTGATTTATCATACTCTGATGATTTGTCAGGTTTTCTTCTTTCTCCAATGGCGGTGCTTCCTGAATATCAAGGGCAGGGCATAGGTCAGCGACTTATTCAGTCTGCTGTTGATGATTTAGCACCTTCAGGTAAATCTTTTGTCGTGACTTACGGAGATCCTAACTTCTACTCCAAAGTAGGGTTTGAATGCCTCAGCGAGAAGCAGCTTGCAGCACCCTATAAGCTCTCAATGCCACAAGGATGGCAAATATTGTCGTTGGTCCCTGAATTACCTGTCTCTGAATGCATACCTACTTGCGCACCACCCTTCCGTAATGCGAACATTTGGTAGGTTTTAATTTTGCTGAAAGTTAACTGGACTGCTTAAAGGCTGAACCATTGAGGTGGAGTTCTATAGCATCAATGACTTTTCCTCGACAGCGATCACTGATGAACGCGCCGATGTGGCCAGCAGGAAGAGGCAGCTCTTGATAATGAGTTTTCGGATCGATAGCTTCTTTTAGGCTTTGGCTTGAGGCTGGAGGAACAAGATGATCTTTAGTGCCAAAAATATTCAAAATAGGTGAGCGGATATTTGTTAGGTCTACTGCTTTGGAATCTACATGAAATGAGCCTTTAAGAAGCCCATTGCCTTTAAAAAAGGTCTCTGCAAACTCAATAGCGGCACGGCCGGCTAAGTCAGGACTGTCATTGATCCACTCTTCCATCCTAAGAAACAGCTCGGCACTGCTCGGGTCTTGAATTGATCGACTTAGCCCCATCTCTTTTATGACACCCAGTTGGAGTGGTTTGAGTGCAGCGTAGATCTGGTTGAGAAATTCGCCAGGCAGGTTGCCGTAGGCTTCAACCAGCTGTTCGATGTTGGTTTCACGAACCATGTCGCTGAGCGTAAATCCCTCGACATCGGTATCGACAGGTGTGACCAAAGTGACCAGTTTACGAACACGCTCTGGATTCAAGCTCGCATAAGCGAGAGCGAATACGCCGCCTTGGCATATACCCATCAAGTCAACCTGATCAAACTTGGTTCGATCTAAAACACACTGCACGATGCTCTCTAAATAGTCGCCAATGTAGTCATCTAGCCCAATGTGTCGATCACACAGATCGGGATAACCCCAGTCGATCAGATAGATATCACGTCCTTTGGCTCGTAAATCCTGAATCAGTGAGCGGTCGGGAGCTAAATCAAGAATAGTTGGTCGATTAACCAGTGCGTAACAAACAATCAGCGGCGGCTGTCTCCGTCGTCCAGACTGCTTAAAGTGAAGCAATCGCATCTTATCAAGGGTTAGCACAACTTCGGCTTTTAGTGAGCTATTCTCTAGTGGTGGAAGTTCACTGAGAACGGCTATGGCGTTAGCCAACTCTTTTTGTGAGTCGAGCATTGCACTGTTCAATCGGCTAGCCATTGTGATCTGCACCTGATTCGAGCGCATAGAGCCGCTTCTCTAATTGTCGAATGCGTCTACGATGTTGATCGAGTTGTTCAATCAGCTTGTCGAGTTGATCAGGTGAGGGGAGTCCAGCTTGCTCTGTCAGTTGAGTCAGAAGTTGTTTCCAAGCCAGTTTTAGATCGGCCCACCCATTCAGCCACCCACTTTGAGCGAGTTGCATTGATGGGGCTTGGAATTGAGCTTGGTAGGTGTTGTCGTAGATCGTTCCCCAGAGTTCAATCTGATCTTTAGCAGGGAGAGAGTCATCAAATTGCTCTTGCCACTGCTGCGTAGCCAACTCGGTAATTTGGTTCATCTCTTCAGTGAGTGTTTGGCCTGCTTTCTGCCATTGCATAAACGATTCAATCAGGCGATTTAAGGATTCAAACTGAGGGGCGTTTAGTGAGTATTTGAACCGCTCAAATTTAGCCTGCTGCTCCTCGTTAAACAGTGTGGATAAGTGGGTGTGAGTAAACATAAGCGGTGCCATCTGCTGTGGCAAACTCGCTTGCTGTAACAGGAGCTGGACATTGAATTGATGCAACTCGTCTCTTAGTTTTTTCAGTTGCTCACTAGAGTCGGTCGCATGATCCTGTAACGCTTCCACAACACTGAACATCGCTTTAGAGTTTTTGGCAAGCGTTTTGATCCACTGAGCATGATTACTGGAGAGTTGCTCAGGGTGTGATTGAAACTGATCCATTAGATGATTCCACTCATTTAAACGAGTGGCATCGATGACCGACCCTGTTTGCTCGATCTTATGCAGCCATTGATTGAACTGATCTAAAAGCGGATGGTTCACACTAAGCCCTTATTTACTCTTTGATTCATACTAATTCACCCTGATTCAGTTATGAACCCTTCTGTGCATCCTCTTTTAGTAGATTAAGCAATTTGCCCGCAGCATTTGAGAGCGTTCTGTCGCGGTGGTAGATAAACCCAAGCGGCCGTTCAATAGCGTCACTGTCGATAACCACTTTATGCAGGCTGTGATCAATCATTGATTCTGGAAGTAGGCTCCAGCCTAAACCAACACTGACCATCATCCGAATGGTATCAAGGTAGTTGGTACTGATACCTAAATTGGGTGTAAGCCCTCGCTGGGCTAACTGCTCGTGCACAATCAGAGAGGTAAAGGTATTAGGTGCTGGCAAGATACCTGGGAACTGGTTCAGTGTTTCAAAATCGGTTGAGCCCTGTTTGGCGATAGGGTGGTCGTTAGAGACGCAGTAGAAGAGTCGATCTAACCATAACACTTCCGAGTAAAGACGTGAGTCTGACTCGGGTGATAATGTGATTAGCGCCAATTCAATGTCACCATGAAGTACTGCTTCATAAGCTACCTCTGATTCATAAAAGCGTAGGTCGAGCTCTACGTCAGGGTATTGGGTGGTAAAACTGCGCAATGTGCTGGGTAGGCGGTGAAGACTAATATGGTGACTTGTCGCAACCGACAGGCGGCCTGAGATGTCGCCCTTTATATTGTCGACGACGCGTTTGGCGTCTTCTAGCTCTGCTAGAATGCGACGTGCCTGGGGAAGCAGCGCTTTGCCGGCATCCGTCAATGCAATGGTCCGGCCAATTCGATCAAACAGGCGAGCTCCAATTTGCTCTTCAAGTTGAGCTACTCGTTTACTAACGGCTGACTGAGTAATAAACAGTCGCTGTGATGCTTGTGAAAAGCTGCCTAACTGAGCGGTCTCAACAAAGGCCTGAAGGGTAGAGGTATCCATAAGACTAAGCTTACAAGAGAGCCGTTGAAATAGGCATAAAAAAAGCACCACAGTGGGTGCTTTTTGATTAGAGACTTATCTTACGACTCGTCTTCTTCTAATAATTCTTCGCGAACAATGTGCACATCCTTAGGTGCTTCAATGCCGAGACGAACGCTGCCGCCACCTGCTTCAACCACCATTACTTCAATGTTGCCATCAATAATCAATTTTTCGCCGACGTTTCTTGTAAGTACTAACATAGGTAAGAGTCCCTTCTTAGGAATAGTTTGTTTGTTTTTGTGTTACCAATGAAATGTAGACCATTTTTTAAACTTTACAAAAAAAAGATTAATTTTTTTTCAATTAATTTAATTATTCTTATTTGGAATGGAAATTATAAATAATAAGAGTTTGTCTATTGAAAAAGGTGTGGCTAAAATTTACCCACTTTTAAATCCTTCCGGATAACCAACCAGGAGAACGAGATGGCTGGTAAAACACTCTATGACAAATTATGGGATGCCCATTTGGTGCGTCAGAATGACGATGGCAGCTCTTTGATCTACATCGATCGTCAAATTCTTCATGAAGTCACCTCACCACAGGCTTTTGAAGGCTTGCGTATGGCCGGTCGTAAGCCCTGGCGTATCGACGCTAACCTAGCAACACCAGACCATAACGTGCCAACGACTGCTCGTTCTGGTGGTGTAGATGAGATTGTTGATCCAGTTTCACGTATCCAGGTTAAGACACTGGATGAGAACTGTGATGAGTACGGCATTGTTGAATTCAAGATGCTGGATGAGCGCCAGGGTATTGTTCACGTAGTGGGTCCAGAGCAGGGTATGACTCTTCCGGGTTCTACCGTTGTCTGTGGTGACTCGCATACCTCTACCCACGGTGCCTTTGGTGCACTTGCCCACGGTATCGGTACCTCTGAAGTTGAACACGTTCTTGCTACTCAGTGTCTGATCGCTAAGAAGATGAAGAACCTGCTTATTAAGGTTGATGGTGAACTTGGCGTTGGTGTTACGGCCAAAGATGTTGTCCTTCACGTGATCGGTGTGATCGGTACGGCTGGTGGTACTGGCTTCGCGATGGAGTTCGGTGGTTCAGCGATCCGCTCACTCTCTGTCGAGGGTCGTATGACTATTTGTAATATGGCGATTGAAGCGGGTGCACGTGTCGGTCTTGTGGCTGTTGATGATAAGACCATTGAGTACTTCAAAGGTCGTCCATTCTCGCCAACTGCAGATCAGTGGGAAGCGGCTGTTGCCAACTGGAAAGATCTAGTATCGGATGAGGATGCTCAATTCGACAAGGTTGTTGAGATCAACGCCGCTGATATTAAACCGCAGGTGACTTGGGGAACGTCTCCTGAGATGGTGGTTGCTGTTGATGGAACCGTTCCAAATCCAGCAAATGCTAAAGATGCAGATGAAGCTAACTCTATTACTCGTGCTCTTGGTTACATGGGATTGAGCGCGGATCAGGCGATTACCGATATCAAACTGGATCGTGTCTTTATCGGTTCATGTACCAATAGCCGTATCGAAGATATGCGCGCTGCCGCTGCAGTCGTAAAAGGCCGTAAGGTTGCAAGCACAGTGAAGCAGGCTCTTGTGGTTCCTGGTTCTGGTCTTGTGAAAGCGCAGGCAGAAGCGGAAGGCCTAGATAAGATCTTTGTTGAAGCGGGTCTTGAGTGGCGTGAACCTGGCTGTTCTATGTGTCTTGCAATGAACCCAGATAAGCTGGGTAATGGTGAACACTGTGCCTCTACCTCTAACCGTAACTTCGAAGGTCGTCAGGGCTTTGGTGGTCGCACCCATCTAGTTAGCCCAGCAATGGCGGCCGCCGCTGCAATTGCAGGTCACTTCGTTGATGTGCGCGATTTTGAGCTGAACTCTTAAGTTAGGGCGGAGATAGAGATATGAAAAAGTTTACGACTCACACCGGTGTTGTTGCTCCGCTTGATCGCGTCAACGTTGATACCGATATGATCATTCCAAAGCAGTTCCTTAAGTCAATTAAGCGCTCCGGCTTTGGACCCAATCTATTTGACGAGCTTCGTTATTTAGATGAAGGCCAACCCGATCAAGATTGCTCTGGTCGACCTCTTAATACTGAGTTTGTTCTAAACAAACCAGAGTACGCAGGTTCTAGCATACTGTTGGCACGTAACAACTTTGGTTGTGGCTCTAGCCGTGAGCACGCTCCATGGGCGCTTGATGACTACGGTTTTCGTGCAGTGATTGCACCAAGCTATGCCGATATCTTCTTTAACAACTGTTTCAAGAACGGCTTACTGCCGATCATTTTGACTGAAGCGGAAGTGGAAGAGCTTTTCCAGGCCGTTGCTGCAGCACCAGGCTTGAGCCTCACGGTTGATCTTGAAAACCAAAAAGTGGTCAGCCCAGAGGGTAAAGAGTATGCCTTCGAAGTCGATGGTTTCCGTAAGCACTGTCTATTGAATGGTTTGGATGATATCGGTCTAACGCTTGAGCATGCAGACGATATTAAGGCATACGAAGCAAAACGCCGAGCTGAAGCGCCTTGGCTGTTCGACGCGATTAAATAGGGAATAGAAATGAACGAAAATAAAGTTTTGATTTTGCCGGGTGACGGCATTGGTCCTGAGATTGTTGCTCAGGCGCGTCGTGTGCTTGAGTTGGTTAATGATCAAGACAACCTTGGTCTTGAGTTTGATGAGGCGCACGTTGGTGGTGCCGCGATCGATGCGACAGGTGTGCCACTTCCAGAAGAGACGCTAACTAAAGCGAATAGCTCTAAAGGTATTCTATTGGGTGCGGTGGGTGGTCCTAAATGGGATACCAACCCAGATTTTCAGATTCGTCCTGAAAAGGGTCTGTTGGGACTTCGCACCGAGCTGGGTCTGTTTGGTAATCTTCGACCAGCGATTCTTTACCCGCAGCTTGCTCACGCCTCTACCTTAAAGCCCGAGGTGGTGTCTGATCTAGATATTCTTATCGTTCGTGAACTTACGGGTGGTATCTACTTCGGTCAGCCACGTGGTATTCGTACCACTGAAGATGGCCTTCGTGAAGGTTACAACACTTATGTATACAACGAAGATGAGATCAAGCGTATCGGTCGCGTCGCTTTTGAAGCGGCAATGGCGCGTGGCAAGAAACTCTGTTCAGTCGACAAAGCGAACGTATTGGAAGTGACGGTTCTTTGGCGCGAAGTGATGGAAGAGTTGAGTGCTGAATACCCAGAGGTTGAACTTAGCCACATGTACGTCGATAACGCTGCAATGCAGTTAGTACGTGCTCCTAAGCAGTTTGATGTTGTAGTAACGGGCAACATGTTTGGCGACATTCTCTCTGATGCAGCTGCCATGCTAACGGGTTCAATTGGCATGCTGCCATCATCGTCGATGAACGTAAAAGGTCAGGGTATGTTCGAACCTTGTCATGGTTCAGCACCGGATATTGCGGGTCAAAACATTGCAAATCCATTGGCAACAATCCTGTCTGCCGCTATGATGTTGCGCTATTCGCTTGATAAGGGCGAGACTGCAGATCGAATTGAAGCTGCAGTTAGCAACGTTTTGGATCAAAACCTTCGTACTGCGGATATCTTTTCTGAAGGTATGACGAAGGTTTCGACGACAGAAATGGGTGATGCGGTTATTGCTGCGCTGAGCGCGTAATTAATTGCGGACCGATAAAGGGCCGGTTAAATCCGGCCTTTTTTGATAGCGCTATTGAATAGCGAAAAAAGTTTTTGAGGGTAAATATGAATCGTGTAGGTTTTGTTGGCTGGCGCGGCATGGTGGGTTCCGTTCTTATGCAACGTATGCAGGAAGAGCGTGACTTTGATCAGATCGTAGAACCGGTATTTTTCACCACTTCACAGGTGGGTGCTGCTGGTCCAGATATTGGTAAAGAGATTGCTCCACTTAAAGATGCATCAGATATTGACGCACTTAAAGAGATGGATGCGATTATTACCTGCCAGGGCGGTGACTACACGAAAGAGGTTTACCCTAAGCTTCGTGCAGCCGGGTGGAATGGTTACTGGATTGACGCAGCCTCTTCACTGCGTATGGATGACGAAGCCATTATCGTCTTGGATCCTGTTAACAACGATGTCATTGAGAAAGGTCTGGCGAAAGGGGTAAAAACCTACGTTGGCGGTAACTGTACAGTCTCTCTAATGTTGATGGGGCTAGGCGGTCTGTTTAAAGCGGGTCACGTTGAGTGGGTCTCTTCAATGACGTATCAAGCGGCATCAGGTGCTGGTGCACGCAACATGCGTGAATTGATCACTCAAATGGGTCAGATTCGTGATGGATCAGAGGCGCTGTTGAATGATCCAGCTTCGGCAATTCTTGATATCGACCGTCAAGTGGCTAGTACCATGCGTAACGACCTTGCGACGGATAACTTCGGTGTACCACTTGCCGGTTCTTTGATCCCGTGGATCGATGTTCCTGTTGCAGATGGCCAGTCTAAGGAGGAGTGGAAGGGTTACGTTGAAACCAACAAGATCCTTGGTCGCCACTCTAATCCAATTGCCATTGATGGTACCTGTGTTCGAATCGGTGCAATGCGTTGTCACAGCCAAGCATTTACGATCAAGCTCAACAAAGATCTACCAATGGATGAGATCGAGCAGATGATCGCTGAAGCTAACGATTGGGTGAAAGTGGTTCCTAATGATCGCCAGATCACAATGGAGGAGCTAACACCCACTAAGGTGACCGGTACTCTAAGCATCCCTGTGGGTCGTCTTCGTAAGATGAAGATGGGTAAGCAGTACTTGAATGCCTTCAGTGTCGGTGATCAGTTGCTTTGGGGTGCAGCAGAGCCTCTACGTCGAATGCTTCGCATCCTTTTGGCTCAATAAGCGTAACGAATCAATCAACGGCCCGCTCTTTTGCGGGCCGATCTTTTTGGAACAGCTATGAAACTATTCTTTGTTGGTGTCTCATCATTAGTGGCCGATCAGTTTTTTGAACTATATGAAGAGCACCCTTTAGCGAGTGAGATTGAACTCACGTTGTGGGATGACGATAGCGAGGCGGGTCGCTCATTAATGATTAACGGGCACTCCACATTGGTACGCCCCATTGATCAGGCTCCGTTTGCCGAAGCGTCCGTTGTTATTCTGGCTCAACCTGAAGCGAGTGCCGATCTTTTAGAACGCGCCTCATCGGGTGCAACGCTGATCGATCTCTACTCTAACTTGTCGTCTGAATCTTCTCAGTTAGCCGTGGCCGGCCGAGACCGTTTGGAGTCCGGTGAGTGGTATCAGTTGGCTGAACCCGTATTGGTTGCCGTTTACAAATTCTGCCAAGCTGTTAGCTCTAAAGCAGAGCCTCTTCGAATGCATATTGCAGCAACGTTGCCTGCCAGTGTTCACGATCGTAAAGGTGCTGAAGCCTTGGCTCGTGAGACCGCTGCACTGCTTAATGGTCGCGAAGCGACAGAGCAGTTTCTAGATACGACCCTTGCGTTTAATGCGTTGGCTCAGCCGTTTGTGTTGGATGATCAGGGTGAGTCAGGATTAGAACGTCGCATAGCCGAAGGTGCCAGTGAGTTATTTGAGGATGCCGAAGTCACCGTCTCGACCGTTCAGGTTCCGATGTTCCACGGGACATCAGCAATGCTTATGGTTGAGACACAATCAGAGCAATCGGTATCAGATCTAGTAGCGCTGATTGATCGTGACAACGCCTTACGTTTCAGTCACAGCTCTAACGCTTCCACTCAATCCATGATTGGACAGACAGAGTGTCTGGTATCTCGTCTACGTATCGATGCTCGTGTAGATCAAACCATACAAACGACTCTTATGTTCGATGAGAACCGTTTTGGTCGAGCGTCGGCACTTCTGGAACTGCTTGGGACTTTGGTAACTAAGCACTGATTTAAAAAAACTACCCGGTAAACTTGACCCGTTACCGGGTAGCAACAATACTTCATTTATAGACAGAGATTAATCCCGCTGGATTAATAGAGTGGAGTGAAGTTATTGTGCGTCGTTTAGCACTCAGTATTGCCGTTTCATCCGCATTGTTAGCCTCTCAGGCTAGTGC
>CATEEE010000051.1 GCA_949499045.1 Marinobacterium sp. xm-d-530
AACTATCTGACTAAAATGCTCGATAAAGCTCGTGAGTATAAAACCATTAATGCAGTTGATGATCGACGTGGATGTCCAACCGCTGCGCATGATGTCGCTCGAGTGATTTTGGCGATTATCCAGCAGTTGGAAGAGGGTGCTGATCACTGGGGTACCTACCACTACTCTGGTGCAGAGATTACAACGCGTTACCGTTTTACAGAGGCGATTATCGCTGCCGCTGGGCAGTATGAGGAGTTAGCGGTTCGCAAAATACGCCCAGTCGCTGGTGCAGAAGAGGAGGGAGCCGAACGCCCGACCTCGTCCGTACTGACCTGTAAGAAGATTTTAAATACTTTCGGTATTCGTCAGCGGCCATGGCGTGTCGATCTACAAAGACTCATTCGTGAAATCTACGGTGAAGATGGCAGTAAAGTCCCTCAGCCGACCGTAGAAACCAAAGCGGAAGAGCTCGGTTCCTAGTCAATCTTCTCTAAAAGCGACGAGTCGTTTGTCTAATCGCTTAGAATCAGCGAAAATACGCGCCTATTCTGAGCGACGGCTCTTTTCAATTTTCTAGAAGAACGATTAATGTCAAACGCAGTTCACGATCAAGTGGCTAACCGCCGCACCTTTGCAATTATCTCTCACCCTGATGCGGGTAAAACCACCATGACTGAAAAGCTTCTGCTATTAGGTCAATTGATTCAGGTTGCCGGTACCGTAAAGGGCCGCGGCAGTGATCGTCATGCAACCTCTGACTGGATGTCGATGGAACAGGAACGTGGTATCTCGATCACCTCTTCTGTTATGCAGTTTCCTTTCCGTGAGCGTATCGTCAACCTTCTCGATACACCGGGGCACGAAGACTTTTCGGAAGATACCTATCGAACATTGACCGCGGTGGACTCTGCTTTAATGGTGGTCGATGGCGCTAAGGGGGTCGAAGCTCGTACCATTAAATTGATGGATGTCTGTCGTCTTCGTGATACCCCTATTTTCTCGTTTGTGAACAAGTTGGACCGTGAAATTCGTGACCCAATAGATCTGTTGGATGAGATTGAGTCCGTTCTAAAAATTGAGGCAGCTCCCATTAACTGGCCTATCGGTGCTGGTCAGCGCTTCAAAGGGGTCTACAACCTTTATACGGATCAGATTCACCTGTTCACAAAAGGACAGGGACATCTTCTGGCTGAGCAGAAGATCATTCAAGGGTTGGACAGCGATGAAGCTCGTGAGCTGTTGGGTGCAGACTATGAAGAGTTCTGTGACGAAATCGAACTGGTTCAAGGCGCTACTCATCAGTGGGACAAAGAGTCCTACCTGGCGGGCACCATGACTCCGGTTTTCTTTGGTACGGCATTAGGTAACTTCGGTGTTCGAGAGATGATGCACGACTTTGTTGATTGGGCACCTGCACCATCGCATCGTGCAACAGAGACGCGTGAGGTTAAGGCCGATGAAGAGAAATTCACAGGCTTCGTTTTTAAGATCCAAGCGAATATGGATCCCAAGCACCGTGACCGAATTGCCTTTATGCGTATCTGTTCCGGAAAATACACCAAAGGTTTGAAGATGAAACATACGCGCATCGGTAAAGATGTTCGTATTGCTGATGCTGTCACCTTTGTTGCGGGTGATCGCGAGGCGGTGGAAGAGGCTTGGTCTGGTGATATTATCGGATTACACAACCACGGCACTATTCAAATCGGCGACACCTTTACTGAAGGTGAAGAGCTTAAGTTTACCGGTATTCCACACTTTGCTCCTGAACTTTTTAAGCGTGTGCGTCCTACCGATCCATTGAAGATGAAGCAGCTTCAAAAAGGTTTGCAGCAGCTATCAGAAGAGGGTGCGGTTCAGCTGTTTATGCCACTTCGTAACAACGATCTTATCCTCGGTGCTGTCGGTCAGCTTCAGTTTGACGTCGTCATGTACCGTCTTAAAGATGAGTATAAGGTGGATTGTGTCTATGAAGCGATCAGTGTCGCGACAGCTCGTTGGGTTGAGTGTACTGACGATAAGATGCTCAATGACTTCCGTAAAAAAGGGTATGACAACCTGGCCGAAGATGGTGCCGGTCTGATGACCTACTTGGCTCCGACTCGTGTTAACTTAAATCTAACCGAAGAGCGCTGGCCGGATATTCAGTTCCGCGCCACTCGCGAGCACTAATATGCTTTTCGATTCCCATTGCCATCTCGACTTTCCCGAGTTTGCAGTGGGAATCAGTTCTCATCTAGATCAAGCACAGTTAAAGGGCGTCACAGATATTTTGGTGCCTGGAGTCACGGCTAACGATTGGTTCAGAGTGATTGATACCTGTCAGCTTAGCCATCCCATTCAGCGTCATCTGGCTCTAGGATTGCACCCCTGTTTTCTCCAGCAACACAACGTTGAACAAGATCTATTAACCCTAGAGACGCATCTTAAACAGAGAGATGACATCGTTGCGATCGGTGAGTGTGGATTGGATCTCTTTATTGAAGAGCCGCAGCTTGATACTCAGCAGACGTTATTCGATGCTCAATTAGAGTTGGCAGCTGCTTATGATTTGCCTGTGGTTCTGCATGTTCGTCGCTCCGTCGATTTGGTTACGCAGCGTTTAAAACGCCATCGTTTGCAAAGAGGTGGTATCGCTCATGCATTTTCGGGTAGCCAGCAGCAGGCGGATAATCTTGTTGCAATGGGCTTTTTGATTGGAGTCGGTGGGGCTGTAACCTACGAACGGGCTAATCGACTGAGAAGGGTCGTCTGTTCGCTACCCGCTCCAAGCTTGGCGCTTGAAACGGATGCGCCGGATATGCCGTTGAGTGGCTATCAGGGAGCGTCTAATCACCCCTTGCGGGTAGCTGAGGTTGCTGAGACAGTTGCTCGTTTACGTGGTGAATCTACCGAATCTATTGCTCAGCAAACGCACCACAATGTTGCTGCTCTTTTGGGTCTTTAGGATAGGTCTTCGTAAGCGTTTGTGACGTCGAAGCTGACCGGCAGAGAGCGACCAGGTACTTTAATTCCGCTATGGCTGATCTCTAAATCTTCACCAGCAAGCACCGCATAATCATAACGATAGGTCGGTCGAGTTGTGCCTTTCAGTGCGGCTTGGTTGTACTCTTGGGCTTGAGCAACTGTGGCTTCTGAGCGTTTCTGCCACTCTAGAATCTCTGCAGCACCGTAGCGCTTTTGAAGTAGGTTAATTGTCTCGTTTGGCGAGATTAAGACCGCCGTCGCGTTGTTACCACCAAACCCTTTAGAGTTGATCAGTGCGTTGGAAATGAATTGATTACCGACCTCTTTGTGCTGAAGAGGTAGTTCAAGGTTGCTCTGGTGCACATCGTTAGCAACTGCTTGAGTGGTTACAATGCCTGGAATGACACCATGTTCCCATATACCCAGCGTTGAGACGAGTTGGTCACCGCCTGCAGTGCCTTGTGAGTGTCCGAGGTAAGTTTTAACCGCAGTCACTGTCCAATCATTGATGTTAAAGGCTTTGCTGACCTCGTTGAGTACATGTGACTCAGTTACACGGTTTTGCGGTGTGCTTGTACCATGTGCTTGAATCATAGAGTGCTGTTGAAGTGCTTCAGAGCCAAGTAACTTTTCAACCAAAGAGGCAGCTTTACCCAGTGTAAGGTAGTTGCCGACGCCTGGTGCAGAGATCGATTTCTTGTAACCATCGGCATGAACATAGACATCAGGAACTGAGGCGTAGATCTGCGCACCTGTCTCAATGGCTAGGCGATCACTCATCAAAACAATGAATTGACTCGATTCACCAATGGTAAACCCGCAGTTGTCACCAAATGGACGGCAGGCTGAGCGATGGTCCACATCGGCTAGTGAAGCGAGTTTATCCAGTGCTTGAAGTTGTTTGTCTTCAGCTAGGGCACCCATGGCACGGAACCCCTCTATCACCTCTGGAGTAACCGGAGCGTCAGATCCTCCAACCAATACAAACTCAGCTTTGTTAGTACGGATCGCTTCAACAGCATTACGTAGGTTGTATAAGAATGTGGCACAAGCACCGAGAGCACCGCCAGTGGTGCCGAGATTGCCAAGCATGTATGCGTTGACAAAATCAGCAGGCATTTGTGCATACCCTAGGGGCATCTGCTTAGAGGTTGTGCGTTTTCCAATTGCTGGATATTTATTGAGCCCGCCAAAACCTAAGTCGTCTAGTTGGCCAATCGAGTTAGAGGCAAAAACCGCGATTTGATCAGGTGCCAGAGTATCCAGCAGTTTATCGATATCCAGACCCGTTGAGGCTAAGGCATCTGAGGCAGCATAAATTGCCATTTGCAGTGCACGCGGATGGTTGCGTGACTGGTAAAGTGAGCCTGGTTCAAACCCTTCTGGCAACATCCCTGCGCTCTGAACGGGCAACACGCGTGTATCGTTAAAAATTAGGTCAAGCGCACCCGATACCGTCACTTCGACCTGACCGGCATCGCTATCAGTCAGTGTCCAGTTGTCGGGAATGTTGGTCGGGAGGTCACGTTTACGCAGCGTGAATTTGATGGATTCGCCCGCTGGACGTATCTTCGAAGCTTTGTTCATCAGGACGCGATTGGCGTCAAAAAATGAGCTTGGGATTTTTCGAATCAAGGTAGCATCAAGCAGTGCTTGTCTATCATTGGCATTGCTATTGGTTAGAACAGCAAGATCCTTTAACACATCCTGTTGATCAGAATCAGACAGTGTGTCAAAAACTAGGCGTTTATAACCTTGGTTAAATGAAGAGCGACCGGCGGGGCTGATGCCACCAAAACCAACGATAACCGGTAAATGAGACACTGCCTTGCTCCCCATAAATGCCACAAAAAATATCAGGAAATTGTAACTTGCAGGTCAGGTTCTGGCTAGACGCAGAGGCGGTAAATGTAAAAAAATGTTAACTCTCATGCTTGGTTTGGCTTTTAAGGCTACACTGATCCCAGATGTAGTGTGATTTTATAGATATAGGAGAAATGTGATGAAAGGTTCAATACTCTCGATAGCGGTATGTTGTGCCCTGGTTGGGTGTCAAACCATTGATCCTTATACGCAGCAGACAAAAACAGCCAATGCGACCAGTGGTGCCGGTATCGGTGCAGCAGCTGGCGCTGTTCTAGGTGCTATTGTATCTAAAGGTAACCGAGCTGAGGGCGCTCTGATTGGTGCGGCTCTGGGCGGAGCGGTCGGTTCTGGTGTTGGTTATTACATGGATCAACAAGAGATGCTACTGCGTCAAGAGCTTAAAGGGACGGGGGTACGGGTCGAGCGAGTGGGTGATGAAATTCGCCTCGTCATGCCGAGTAATATTACCTTTGCTGTGGACAGTGAACGCTTTGATAACGCTTTTTATCCGGTTTTAGATTCAGTCGCTAAAGTGTTGTCAAAGTTTGAAAAGACCAGCATCAATGTGGATGGCTACACTGATTCGACTGGATCATTTGAATACAACCAAATGCTCTCTGAAAGACGTGCAGCAGCCGTCTCAAACTACTTGAGGCAAGTGGGTGTGGATGCTCTTCGTATTGCTACTCGCGGCTTTGGTGAGCGTTATCCGCTGGCTTCTAATGAGACAGAAGAGGGGCGCGCGCAGAACCGACGCGTAGAGATCTGGATCCGTGGGGCTGAAATATAAAGTAAATGAGTTGGTGCTCGGTTGAGCACCAGGGTATAAAAAGGTTACTTAGCGCTGGTGACTTCGTTGAACTTATTCAATTGATCGGCGCTTGCCTCTTTTTGATACTTCCCTTTCCAGTCAGCGTAGGGCTCACCGTAGACAAGCTCTCGCGCTTGCTCATAATCTACGCTCTCGCCACGCTCTTCAGCCGCTGCAACGTACCACTTAGACAAGCAGTTGCGGCAGAAAGACGCTAGGTTCATCAGGTCGATGTTCTGAACCTCTTTGTGATTGTCTAAATGCTCTACCAGGCGACGAAATACCGCCGCTTCAATTTCAGTTTTAGTCTGTTGTTCCATCTCTTTTCCTTACTGCATATGCTGATCGAGCTCTTTACAAATCTCACTTGTGAGCTGCTCACAAATTTCGGGATCAGTAATCGGCTGATTGTTGGCGTTGGTTAAATAGAAAAAATCCTCAACACGCTCGGCAATGTTGGCGATCTTGGCGTTGTGAACATTGATCTCAAACTGCGCAAAAATACGTCCTATTCGAGAAAGTAGACCCGGACGATCGGCTGTGAACACCTCGAGTACAGTCTGTTTTAGACTGGGATCGGTGTGCACCGAAGCGCTCGTTTTGATCGGAAACAGCTTGAGTTGCCTTGGTACTCTGCGATGAATGATGTCTGGGAAATCCGCAGGGTCATCAAGCTCATCAACCAGTTGTTGCTGGATCTCTTTTTGGTAGTCAGGATTGTCATTCAATGGCTGATTATTCTCATCAAGCACCATATAAATACTGAGCGTGTAACCGTTATTGGTTGCCATGATGCGAGCATCTTGGACGCTTAAATTCTGTTGGTCCAAAGAGGCAACCGTTGCCGCAAAGAGATTGGTCGTATCTTCAGTAAAGATAAAAATCTCCGTCGCGCCCTCGTGTGAACGATAGCTGTGCTGATGCAGTGTTACGACCGGTAATGGCTGGTTGCCATGTTCTAGAATGGCTTGTGTTTGACGAGCTACTGTTTGACTATCGATGCGTAAAAAGTAGTCGTCGCCGAAGTGTTGCCAAAGATTGTTAACACGATCCTCTTTTGCGCCCAGTCGTTTAAGCGATTGCATCGCTTCAAATTGGGTCTGTTCTATTAGCTCCTTTTTGCCAAGAGGGTTCTCTAGTCCGCGTCTTAGAGCGCGTCTAGTTTCAGCATAGAGTTGGCGAAGCAGTGTTGCGCGCCAGCTGTTCCAAAGTTCATTGTTGGTTGCATTGATGTCAGCGACTGTCATGACGTAGAGGTAGTCTAAGTGAGTCACGTCGCCTACGATACTAGCAAACTCATGAATGACTTCTGGATCTGATAGATCTCGCCGCTGTGCAGTCATCGACATAATGAGGTGTTTTTCCACCAGCCAAGCGACCATTGCGCTATCCCATTTGCCTAGGTGGTGTCGTTTACAGAACTCCAATGCGTCAACTGCGCCTAGTTCCGAGTGGTCACCACCACGACCCTTGGCGATGTCATGGTACAAACCTGCTGCATAAAGCAGCTCAATTTTTGGTAGGTTGTTCACTACGCGATGAGCGACAGGGAAGGTCTCACGGAACTCTGTGTGTCGGAACTGACGCATCATTTGAATGACTTTTAGCGTGTGTGCATCGACCGTGTAGATATGGAAAAGGTCGTGTTGCATCTGGCCAACAATATTACCAAACTCAGGTAGATAGAGGCCTAATATGCCGTAACGATTCATTCGTTTCAGCTCTGTTGAGACCCGTTCGGGTGAACGCAGCAACTCCATAAAGAGGCTGGTGTTTCTTAGGTCAGACCTAAAGTCATCATCTATTAAGTGTCTGTGATCACGAAGTAAACGAATCGTCGAAGCGCGAACTCCTCTGATGTCAGGATTCTGTGCCATCAATACGAATAGTTCCATGATGGCAAAGGGATTCTGTTCAAATACCTTATTGTGGGCGACGGCCAGAAAGTTGTCGCGTACGATGAACCGTGAGTTGAGCTTGTGTATCTGCTGTTCTACATCGGCTCTGAGAATAACTTCGTCAAAGTACTGGAGTAGCATGCCATTGAACTCTGACATCGCTTTAACAACACGATAGTAGCGACTCATGAACTGCTCAACTGCTAATGAACCTTTGTCATCGGAGTATCCAAAGTACTCAGCCAAGGTGCGTTGGTGATCAAAAAGAAGCCTGTCTTCTCGGCGCTTAGAGTGCATATGAAGGGCATAGCGAACCGTCCAGAGATAGAGCTCGCCTTTGTTGAGTGTTTCAAGCTCTGACTCGGTTAAAAAACCGTGATTCACAAGGTCTCTAATATAGGTGGCGCCAAAGTGTCTTTTAGCGACCCAGCCAATCGTTTGTAGGTCGCGAAGACCGCCAGGGGAGTTCTTAATGTTAGGTTCTAGGTTGTACTCTGTGTTGTTGGTGCCTTGGTGTCGAGCGGTCTGCTCTTTCATTTTCGCTTTGAAAAATTCAGAGTCTGTCCAGGCATCATCCTGAGTCACTCGCTCAAACATCTTCATCTGCAATGATGGATCACCCGTCAATGGGCGAGATTCAATCAGGTTGGTGGCGATGGTGATGTCGTTTCGGCACTCTTGATAGCACTCTTCAATAGTGCGCACACTAGAACCGATATCTAAGTTGATATCCCAAAGAAGCGTCAAGAAACCGCTTATACTCTCTTCAAGGCTTTCGGCGGTTATGCCGTCGATTAAAAGTAATATGTCGACATCGGAGTGAGGGTGTAGTTCCCCTCGACCATATCCCCCGACGGCGATCAGAGAGGCCTTGGACTCATCAGGCCAGTCGAAATTTTGCCAAGCTACTCTCAATATTTGGTCAATGACCCAGGCGCGTCCATAAATTAGCTTGCGAATATCCTCTTTAGCTTTGAAGCTATCATGCATTTTTTCCGTGGCATGTTTAACAGCGCTTTTTAGGGCAGTTGTTAAGTTGCTGTCATTAATCTCTTGTTCGAGTCGTTCGATGTCTAAAAACTTCTCGATGCCGTTAATGGGGACGGGTGTAAGCTTGATAGGCTGGCTCATCAATTTTAGCCTTTCTCTTCATTGCGAAGAGTGAGAATTTCATGGCCATTAGCAGTCACCAAGATAGTGTGTTCATACTGAGCAGAGAGGCGACGATCGGCCGTCTCTACTGTCCAGCCGTCACGCTTGTTGAGTTTAACTTGGCGTTTACCGGCGTTAATCATCGGTTCGATGGTGAGGCACATTCCCTCTTCAAGTGTTTCACCAGTACCTGCTTTGCCGTAGTGAAGGACCTGAGGTTCTTCATGAAACTCTGCGCCGATGCCGTGGCCGCAATACTCTCTCACAACTGAGTAGTGGTTTGCTTCGGCATGTTTCTGAATCACAGCGCCGATGTCGCCGAGTTTTACGCCTGGTTTGACCAGCTCAATACCCATGTTCATGCACTCTTGTGTGATCTCGCATAGGCGTTTTGCATGTGGCGCGACATCGCCTACAAAAAACATTTTGCTGGTGTCGCCATGGTACCCATCTTTGATAACGGTAATATCGATGTTGACGATGTCACCATTCTTCAGAGCTTTGTCATTCGGGATGCCATGACAAACAATGGAGTTCACTGATGTGCAGATCGACTTAGGAAAGCCGTGGTAGTTCAAAGGTGCTGGGATCGCTTGCTGCACATCGACAATGTAGTTGTGACAGATCTGATCGATCTCATTGGTTGTGATGCCCGGCTTTACATGCTCTTCGATCATCTCAAGAACTTCGGCGGCTAAACGTCCAGCCACTCGCATCTTCTCGATCTCTTCAGCGGTTTTGATTTTAATGGTCATCGTTGAATCCTTGTTAATTCGGTGCTTTGCGCTTCGGAAATTGGAAGGCGTTTTGATAGAGCTTATTGTACAGGAGGTAGTGTGTTGGTCTAGATGGGTGATAAGTAAAATTGCTTCTAATTCGTTAGTCGATATGGTATAAACTGCGCTCCCAAAAATCGTGCTTCGGCACTAAAACTAAAACACACACACTTCGTCACGTTTGTCTGGGTGCCCTAAGGGGTTGATAAATGGGGGGTGTGGAGGTTTAAACCCATAGAGGAAATACCAAATGGCACAAGTAAATATGCGCGATCTGCTTAAAGCAGGTGTTCACTTCGGTCACCAGACTCGTTACTGGAACCCAAAAATGTCGAAGTTCATCTTCGGTGCGCGTAACAAAATTCATATCATCAACCTTGAGCACACTCTGCCAGCTATGAACAGCGCACTAGACGTTGTTAAAAACATGGCGTCTAACAAAAACAAAATTCTTTTTGTTGGTACTAAGCGTGCAGCTGCTAAGGTTGTTAAAGAAGAAGCATCACGTGCAGGCATGCCTTACGTAAACCACCGCTGGTTGGGTGGTATGCTAACCAACTACAAGACAATTCGTCAGTCGATCCGTCGTCTACGTGATCTTGAAGCTCAAGCACAAGATGGTACTTTCGAGAAGTTGACTAAGAAAGAAGCGCTAATGCGTAGCCGCGAAATGGCTAAGCTTGAGCTATCTATCGGCGGTATCAAAGATATGGGTGGTCTTCCAGACGCTCTATTCGTTATCGACGTAGATCACGAGCGCATCGCAATCAACGAAGCTAACAAGCTTGGTATCCCAGTTATTGGTGTTGTTGATACAAACAGCAACCCAGACGGTGTTGACTACGTTATCCCAGGTAACGACGACGCACTACGTGCTATTCAGATCTACGCTCAGTCTGTTGCAGACGCGTGCCTAGAAGGTTCTGATGCAACGGGCGGCGCTGCAAGCGAATTCGTTGAAGTTGAAGAGCAAGCGGCTGAGTAATTCAGTCTTAGGTTTGTAACCTTTAACTAACATACTTTTAAAAGGGGGAGCCAGGCTCCCCTTTTTTAGATTTACCTAACTAATTTCTTAAATGAGGATTGCAAAATGGCAAATATCTCTGCGGCAATGGTAAAAGAGCTGCGTGATCGTACTGGCCTAGGCATGATGGAGTGTAAAAAAGCACTTGCTGAGTCTGGTGGTGATGTTGATAAGGCAATTGAAGATCTACGTAAGTCTTCTGGTCTAAAAGCTGCTAAGAAAGCTGGCCGTACCGCTGCTGACGGTGTTGTTGTGGTTCGTGTTGCTGACGACAACAGCTACGGTGTGATCGTTGAAGTTAACTCTGAAACAGACTTTGTTGCTCGTGACGAAGGTTTCCTTGGTTTTGTTGGTCAAGTTGCGGACAAGGCGTTTGCTGATAAGCAGGCTGATGTTGCAGCTCTAATGGCGGGTGACCTTGAGTCGGCTCGTGAGGCGCTAGTTCAGAAGATCGGTGAGAACATTACCGTTCGTCGTATCGCCCTGGTTGAAGGTGCTGTTGTTTCTGGTTACGTTCACAGCAACAACCGTATTGCATGTCTTGTCTCTCTTGCTGGCGGTGACGCTGAAGTGGCTCGTGACGTGGCAATGCACGTTTCAGCGGCTAACCCACGTGTGTGTAAGCCTGAAGATATGCCACAGGAAGAGCTTGATCGTGAAAAAGAGATCATCATGGCTCAGCCAGACATGGATGGTAAGCCACAAGAGATCAAAGAGAAGATGGCGATCGGCCGTGTTAAGAAGTTCCTTTCTGAAAACAGCCTTGTTGAGCAGGCGTTCGTTAAGAACCCTGAAACAACTGTCGGCAATCTTATTAAAGATGCTGGTACTGACATCAACGGTTTCACCCGTCTAGAGGTTGGTGAAGGCATTGAAGTTGAGAAGAAAGACTTCGCTCAAGAAGTAGCAGAGCAGCTGCAAGGCTAATTCTCTACTAAACTAGCCCTGCAGACTTGCGGGGCTAGTTGTTTTCGATATACCTTTATCACACTTCTTTTAATCGCCTGCCGGGGGTGCCCATGCCTGTAAATAAGCCAAACTCCAAATATAAGCGAATTCTTCTAAAGTTAAGCGGTGAAGCTTTAATGGGAGAAGAGAACTTTGGTATCGATCCAAAAGTTCTTCATCGAATGGCTCTGGAGATCGGTCAGTTGGTCGGTATCGGTGTTCAAGTTGGTCTGGTGATTGGTGGTGGTAACCTTTTTCGCGGCGCTGCGCTAAGTGAAGCGGGATTGGATCGAGTGACTGGTGACCATATGGGTATGCTAGCCACTGTTATGAACGCACTAGCGATGCGTGATGCACTCGAGCGCTGTAACATTGCAACGCGAGTTATGTCGGCTATTCCGATGAGCGGCGTGGTTGATCACTATGATCGTCGAAATGCGATGCGTTACCTCTCTCAAGGTGATGTAGTGATTTTCTCTGCTGGTACCGGTAACCCTTTCTTTACAACCGACTCTGCTGCCTGTTTGCGTGGTATTGAGATCGAGGCCGACGTAGTACTTAAGGCAACTAAGGTTGATGGCGTTTACACTTCGGATCCTATGAAAGATCCTACGGCTGAACGTTACGACCGTCTAAGCTTTGATGAGGTGCTTGAACGTCAATTGGGTGTAATGGACATGACAGCAATCTGTCTGACGCGTGATCACGATATGCCAGTGCGTGTTTTCAATATGAACAAGCATGGAGCTCTTGTTAACCTGGTTGTGGGTGGTGACGAGGGAACATTGATCGATAGCGGCAACGCTAACGGAGATAAATAATGATTACTGAGATAGTTCAAGACGCTGATCAGCGTATGTCTAAAAGCGTTGATTCTCTTGTAGAGCAGTTTAAAAAAATTCGAACAGGTCGTGCAACTCCAGCTATCCTTGATTCTGTGATGGTCCACTACTACGGTTCAGATATGCCTATTCAGCAGGTCGCAAACGTGAACGTTGAAGATGCGCGTACACTGTCGATCATCCCATGGGAAAAGAACATGGTTCCTGAGATCGAAAAAGCGATCATGAAATCAGATCTTGGCCTCAATCCAGCGACAGCCGGTGATGTGATTCGCGTGCCAATGCCTGCGCTGACCGAAGAGACTCGTAAAGGTTATATTCGTCAGGCGCGTGGTGAAGCTGAGAATGCTCGAGTGGCTGTTCGTAATGTTCGTCGCGATGCTAACGGTGATATTAAAGATCTTTTGAAAGAGAAAGAGATCACAGAAGACGATGCACGCCGTGGCGAAGATCAGATTCAGAAAGAGACTGATAAGCACGTTGCTGAGATCGACAAACTGTTGGCTCAAAAAGAGAAGGATTTGATGGAGATCTAATCCATCAAATTCGCGCATAGCGCATTAGGATACGACCTTTAATGGCCGATAATAACGATAACACCGTCAATACACGTCCTGCTCCACGCCATATTGCTGTCATCATGGATGGTAATAACCGTTGGGCGAAAGAGCGTCGCTTGCCGTCTCTCGCTGGTCACAAAGCAGGCGTTGATAGTGTTCGTGATGTCATTCAAGGCTGTATGGAGTCCGGAGTTGAATCTCTGACTCTTTTTGCCTTCAGTTCCGAAAACTGGCGCCGTCCTGAAAAAGAGGTCCGTGGTCTAATGGATCTCTTCAAGTTTGCCCTCGATCGTGAGGTCAAAAAACTTGTCAAAAATAATATTCGTCTTCGAGTGATTGGTGATAAATCTGGTTTTTCAGAATCACTGCAGCAGCGTATTGAAAAAGGCGAACAAGCAACTGCAAACTGTACAGCGCTTAATCTTAATATTGCAGCTAACTACGGTGGTCAATGGGACATTGCTCATGCGGTTCAGCAAATTGCTGAGCAGGTGAAGCAGGGTGAGGTTGAGCCGGCAGATATCAATGCGGACCTTATCTCTAAATATGTCTCACTGGCTGATCAGCCTCTTCCAGATCTCTGTATAAGAACAGCCGGTGAACAACGTATCTCTAACTTTTTAATCTGGCAGTTTGCTTACACTGAGTTTTATTACAGTGACCTCTATTGGCCAGACTTTAACCGCGAAGAGCTGCTCAAAGCGGTTGATAACTTCCAAACTCGTGAGCGTCGATTTGGTCGTACTAGCGAGCAGTTGGAGGCTAAGACTCATGATTAGACAGCGTGTCATTACCGCTTCAATCTTGGCTCCCATGGCGCTTGGTTCTGTATTTCTTCTACCTCCGTCTGGTTTTGCTGTCGTCATGGCTTTTGTGTTGATGATTGGTGCTTGGGAGTGGGGTAATTTCGCGCTCTATTCAAGACGAATGCGTGCGCTTTTTGTTACGTTAGTGGGGGGTGTGATCGCTCTTATCTACCCATTCGTTGCTGCTTTAACGCTGCCTATCTTAATCATCGCTGCGCTATTTTGGATGTTTGCTATCACTCGAGTGGTTCGCTATCCGAGCACTTTAGGTATTGATGGAACCCTTACTAAATTAGTAACCGGTCTACTAGTGCTGGTGCCAGCATGGGTAGCCATGGTCGGTCTTAAAGCCCATGAGAGCGCTCACCTGTTGTTGCTGCTATTGTTTTTGCTGGTTTGGGGAGCGGATATTGGAGCCTACTTTGCCGGTAAGCGGTTCGGCCGGGTTAAACTCTTGCCAAAGGTAAGCCCCGGTAAAACGCGCGAAGGGGTTTATGGTGGTTTGCTTGCGGCTATGATGATCGGTCTTGGTTTCTCTATTGTCTTAGGTCTCTCGTCTACCTCCATTATTCTGCTGTTGGCGCTCTCGGCTTTGGTGGTGGTTGTTTCAGTGTTTGGCGACCTGTTTGAAAGCATGTTTAAACGAGAGCGTGGTATCAAGGATAGCGGTGTGATCCTGCCTGGTCATGGTGGCGTATTGGATCGTGTTGACAGTCTTACGGCTGCAGCGCCACTGTTCTTGCTAGGAATTCAACTGCTTCCAATTCTTTAAAGGTAAGTGATGGATTTTATCCAAACGGTTCTCTCTCTTCTTGTAACTCTAGGTATTCTGGTCACTATTCATGAGTGGGGTCACTACTGGGTGGCCCGTCGTTGCGGTGTTAAGGTGCTGCGCTTCTCTGTCGGCTTTGGTAAACCTATTTGGATGCGCAAGGGTAAGGATGGTACCGAGTATGCTGTCGCCTCTATCCCTTTGGGTGGCTACGTTCGAATGCTTGATGAGCGTGAAGGGCCCGTTCCGGATGATCTGAAATCCCAAGCATTCAACAATAAAAGCGTCTACCAACGAATTGCGATCGTTGCGGCAGGTCCGCTTGTTAATTTGATCTTTGCTCTCTTTGCTTACTGGTTCCTCTTTATTTGGGGGGTGACGGTTGTAAAGCCTGTCGTTGGTGCTGTTGCGCCTGGCTCTATAGCAGAGGAAGCTGGTCTTCAGTCTAATTATGAGATCGCTGAGATTGACGGTCGAGAAGTGCTTTCATGGGAAGAGATCAATTTAGCACTTGCTGCTCGGGTCGGTGAAACAGGTTTATTAACCGTCCGTGCAGGTGAGCCCAATTCTGGATGGTTAAGAAGCTACACAGCAAACCTGCAAAACTGGGACGTTGATTTTGAGACTACCTCGCCACTTAGTGCTTTCGGGTTATCGCCATGGCAGCCCGAGGTGCCCGCTGTTATTGGTCAAATCGCACCTGATGGCCCTGCGTTTAAAGCGGGACTGCTAGAGGGGGATAGGATTATTAGGATCGGCGATACGCCTATCGATAACTGGATGGCGTTAGTCAGCAAGGTGCAGGCATCCTACGATATCGATCTTCGATTTGAGATTGTACGTGGTGCGCAAACGAAAGAGGTGATTGTACGCCCCGGTCTTAGGTCTGGCAGTGAAGCATCAATCGGGTATATCGGTGCCGGTGTTGTTGTCCCTCAATGGCCAGAAGATATGCTAAGAGATCTTTCGCAGGGTCCTTTAGACGCACTCTTTAGCGCTTATGATAAAACTGCTCAAATGATTGGGCTGACACTGGACTCCATCAAGAAGATGATTATTGGTGTCATATCAGTGAAAAACCTAAGCGGTCCAATTACGATCGCTAAAGTGGCCGGCGATTCTGCGTCATCGGGCCTAGAGTCCTTTATCAGTTTTTTGGCCTACTTGAGCATTAGCTTGGGCGTGCTAAATCTTTTGCCAATTCCGATGCTAGATGGCGGTCATTTAGTGTACTATTTTGTAGAATTGATTCGAGGTCGTCCTGTCAGCGAACGAACCCAAGCTTTCGGAATGAGGTTGGGTATGGCGCTGTTGTTTAGTTTGATGGCCATTGCATTTTTTAACGATTTAGCGCGTCTATAAGCGCACTAGAGGAATCACTGGATGAAACGCTTCACACTTTTATCACTGTTAGGACTTATCTTCTCGGTCCAGTCTATTGCCAGTGATTTTGCCGTCGATGACATTCGTATCGAGGGTTTGCAGCAAGTTGATCCAGCCATTGTATTCCGAAACTTTCCCATTAATCGTGGTGATCAAGTTGATCAACGCGCATTGAACGAGGCAACAAAAGATCTGTTTGAATCCGGTTATTTTGATGACGTAGAGCTTCTCAAAGATCAGGGCGTTTTGATTGTTCGAGTGAAAGAGCGTCCTTCCGTTGCTCTTATTCGTCTTGAGGGTAATGACCTTATTAAAGACGAACAGTTAATGGCAGCCCTCAATCGATCGGGCATTGAAGAGGGGGATGTGTTCCGTCGATCAGCGCTCGATCAAATTCGTCTCGATCTGCTTCAGGTCTATAACCAAGCCGGTCGCTACAGAGCAGAAATTAACACGGATGTTGAACAGTTAGATGGCAATCGTGTTGCTCTGAATATCAAAGTGACCGAGGGTGAAACTGCAGTACTTCAAAAAATTAATATCATTGGTAACTCTCTCTTCTCAGATGAAGAGCTGTTGGCTCTATTTGATTTGGGAACAACCAATCTCTTCTCTTGGTGGACTGATAATGATAAGTACGCACGAGAGAAGTTAAGTGCTGATATTGAGCGACTGCGCTCTTACTACCTTGATCGCGGTTTTGTTAAGTTTGATATCAACTCATCTGATGTATCAATTAGCCCTGATCAGAAACAGGTCTTTGTTACGATTAGTCTGACAGAAGGGCAGCAGTATAAGTACACTGATATCGACGTGGTTGGTGAGTTCGGCGTTGATAAGTCTGAGCTTACCAAGCACCTTCAGATGCAAACAGGCGATCTGTTTTCTAGAAAGTTAGTGGTCGAGACAAATAATCTTATTCAAAAAGAGTTGGGTGATTCCGGTTATCTTTTTGCTAAATCAAACGCAATCCCTGAGGTTGATGATCAGGGTGGTGTTGCGCTCAAATTCTATGTTGAGCCGGGTAAGCTTGTAACGGTTCGTCGCATCGAAATTCGTGGTAACGCCATGACGGCTGACGAGGTGATCCGTCGTGAGCTGCCTCAGATGGAAGGAAGTGTTGCTAGTGCAGATGCGATTGAACGATCCAAAACACGCCTTGATCGTTTGGGCTTTTTCAGCAAGGTAGATATTAAAACATTAAGAGTTGCTGGAGCGGATGATCAGGTTGATCTTCAGTTCTCTGTTGAAGAACAGTCCCTTGGCCAAATCAATGCCGGCGTCGGTTACTCTAGCGCTGAAGGTGTTTTGTTTGATGTAGGTCTTCAGCAAGACAACTTCTTAGGCACCGGTACAGAGTTTGGTTTTGCTTTTAATAACTCTCAAATTTTAACTCAATATACTTTCAGCTTTAACGATCCATATTACACACTTGATGGTGTAGGGCGCGGGTATGATGTTTATTACCGAACAAGAGATTTTGGTAATGATGATCTATCTGATTACAATACCAATGAAATTGGCGCCTCGGTGAATTTTGGCTATCCCATTGATGAAAACCAGCGTGTTACCTTGGGTGTCGGCCTTGATTCAACGGATGTAAACATTAATGAATCAGTTTCTACACGACCTGATATTATTGATGAATTTGTTACCTCAGCAGGCTCTTCTTATTTGACCTATAACCTGAACGGCCGTTGGCGCAATAACCACCTTAATAATGCCTTTTTCCCAACGGATGGTTACCTTCACGATGTTCGGGTGGATGTTGCAGTGCCAGGTGGTGACCTTGCTTACTACAAAACCAGCTATACAGGTCGTTACTATCAGCCACTTAATAGAGATCAAACTTGGGTGTTTGGGCTCAAAACACGTAATGGTTTCGCAGGCTCACTGGACAGTAATCCTTACCCATTTTTCCAGCGTTACTTTGCGGGTGGTTTAAGAACAGTTCGCGGTTTTGCTAACAACTCTTTAGGCCCTAAAGATGGTGATGACCCAATAGGCGGTAACATTCTTCTCTCAGGTTCTGCGGAGTTGATTTTCCCTGCGCCATTTTTAGATGAAGACTCATCGATTCGTACTATTGCCTTCCTGGACGGCGGTAACGTGTTTACTACTGATAGTTGTTCTGGTTTGACAGACTGTTCTGACAACATAGACATCGGCGAGGTTCGATTTTCTGCCGGTGTGGGCTTGAGCTGGATTACGGCAATTGGCCCGCTCTCAATCTCTTTTGGACAGGCTCTTAACGCCAGTTCAAACGATACTAAAGAGTCAGTGCAGTTCTCATTAGGACAAACCTTCTAATGATTTTTCGTGCACTTATTTTTTTTGCTCTTGCAGCAATTTCGCAATTATCTGTTGCCGGTTCAATGGTTGTTCTTGATGTTCAAGCGGCACTTCAGTCGAGTAATGCCGCTCAAGCCTTTCGTGCGGATTTGGTTAAAAGTACCTCCTCGCAAGAGTCTCAGGTTCGTGATTTAGAGGCTCAGGCCAAGAAAATGCAGTCTGATTTTGAGTTGAATAAAGGGCTTTTGACTCAACAGCAAATTCAGCAAAAAGATCTACAATTTAAAAAAGTCTATGGCGAATATCAGCGACAGTTGCAAGCTCTTCAGCAACAGCGAGCTGCATTGGAGAAAGAGTTTTTAGATGGTATGCGTCCTAAGTTGGATCAGGTGATCAAAGCGCTTATTGATGAGGGCGATATCTCGTTGATTATTAATCGTCAGTCAGCCATCTATGTAGAGCCTAGAATTGATATTACAGGTGAAATTATCAAGCGCCTGAATGCTCAGGAGTAACACCGGGTTTGACTGATTTTGCTGAAAAAGCTTCCGACCTTGCCCTGCGTGTTGATGGGAAATTGGTCGGTAAAGATTGCCTGATCTCTGGTATGTCTACCCTTGATAAGGCGAGTGCAGGTCAGCTCTCTTTCTTATCCAATGCCAAATATCAAAAACAGCTTCCTAATACCCAAGCAGAGGTCGTTCTAGTCAGTGAAGCGTTCGTTGACTTAGTGCCGAATAGCGCCATTGTCGTGGTCAATCCCTATCTAGCCTTTGCAAAGTTGTCTCAACTGTTTGATTGGCGTAGTCCCTTAGTGTCTGGAATTGCACCCACTGCTCAGGTTGATCCCTCTGCCCATATTGACCCCACAGCACAGATTGCGCAGGGAGCCATTATTGGTGCTCAAGTCAATGTGGCTGCCCATACCTTTATCGGCCCTAATGTGGTCATAGGTGAAGGAGTAACCGTTGGTGAGTCAACACGGCTCGAGGCGAATGTCACTCTGTACCCTGGAATATCTATCGGCGATCGATGCATCATTCATTCAGGTGCTGTGATCGGGGCAGACGGGTTTGGCTTTGCTCACGACGGAGAGGGTTGGGTGAAGATTGCCCAGGCCGGTGGTGTCTCGATTGGAGATGACGTTGAAGTGGGTGCAAACACGACCATTGATCGCGGGGCTCTATCCGATACTGTGATTGCTAATGGCGTGAAGTTGGATAATCAAATTCAGATTGCACACAATGTTGAGATCGGAGAGGCAACGGCTATAGCGGGTTGTACTGCAATTGCGGGTAGCACTCGCATCGGCTCTCATTGTACTATTGCAGGTATGAGCGGTGTCACGGGGCATTTAGACATTGCTGACCGAACCCACATCACAGCGATGACCTTGGTAAGCAAATCAATCAAAGAGTCGGGTGCTTACTCATCGGGTACTGGGGTTGAGCCTCATGCTCAATGGAAGCGAAATGTTGTGCGATTTAGGCAGTTAGATGATCTGTCCCAACGCGTTAAAAATCTTGAAAAGCTTGTTAATAAGCTTGCTGAATAAGGCTAATAATTGAACATGATGGATGTAAATGAGATCCGCAAATATCTCCCGCACCGCTACCCTTTTCTTTTGGTTGACCGCGTTGTAGAACTGACCCCAGGCGAATCTATAGTTGCTTATAAAAATGTGACTGTTAACGAGCCCTTCTTTAATGGACACTTTCCTGATCACCCAGTCATGCCGGGTGTTTTGATTGTCGAAGCGATGGCTCAAGCGGCCGGTATCCTTGGTTTTAAAACCATGGATAAAACGCCTCAGGATGGTTCAATCTACTATTTTGTGGGTGCTGATAACCTTCGTTTTAAACGCCCAGTTGTACCTGGTGATCGCCTTCAGCTTGAAGCATCTGTTTTGTCTGAAAAACGCGGTATCTGGAAGTTCCAGGTTAAAGCGACTGTTGAAGGTGAGACCGTTAGTTCTGCAACCATTCTTTGTGCTGATAGGAAGGTCTGATTTTGATTCACCCGCAAGCGATTATCGATCCCTCCGCTAAGTTGGCAGAGGGCGTAGAGGTTGGGCCTTGGAGTTACATTGGACCTGATGTTGAGATCGGTGCGAATACTCGCATTGAATCACACGTAGTGGTCAAAGGCCCGACCAAAATCGGTAGCGGAAATCATATTTTTCAATTCGCATCAGTTGGCGAAGATTGTCAGGATAAAAAGTATGCCGGTGAACCCACTGAGTTGATCATCGGCGACAATAACGTTATTCGTGAAGGGGTGACGATTCACCGTGGAACGATTCAGGATAAAAGCCTGACGCAGATTGGCAGCCATAATCTTTTGATGGCTTATGTCCATGTGGCGCATGACTGTGTAGTGGGTGATCATACCATTTTAGCTAATAATGCAGCGTTAGCGGGTCATGTTCATGTGGGTGATCATACAATATTAGGTGGTTTTACCGCTGTTCATCAGTTCTGTCACATTGGTGCACATGTTATGTGTGGTGCAGGTACGGTTGTGCTTCAGGACATTCCCTCTTATACCCTTGCAACGGGTAACCCCGCATCGCCTCATGGCATTAATGCTGAGGGTTTAAAACGTCGCGGTTTCTCGCCTGAGTCGATTCGTGCGCTTAAAAATGCTTATAAAACGATCTACCGAAAAAACCTCAGTCTCTCGGATGCGATCACTACGCTTGAGTCTCTGGAAGCCAGTGAGTCGGCTCTAACGCCATTGATAGAGTCGCTACGTAACTCCTCTCGTGGAATCATCCGTTAATTCAACTAGACCCATTAAGGTTGCTATTGTCGCTGGAGAAGAGTCCGGTGACATACTTGGCGCCGGGTTAATCAGTTCGTTAAAAAAACGCTACCCTAACGCCACTTTTGAGGGGGTCGGAGGGCGTCGAATGACTGCCCTAGGCCTCAATGCAGAGTTCCCGATGGAGCGCCTGTCTGTTATGGGTCTGGTGGAAGTATTAAAACGGCTTCGTGAGCTTTTGAATCGACGTAAAAAATTAATTCAAAAGTGGTTGCAGACACCTCCTGATCTTTTTATTGGAATTGATGCTCCCGATTTTAATATCGGTCTTGAGAGGGCTTTGAAAGAGCATTCAATCCCAACGGTTCACTATGTCAGCCCTTCTGTTTGGGCTTGGCGAGAGAAACGCCTTAAAAAGATTGAGCAGTCCGTTGATTTGATGCTCTGCTTTCTCCCTTTTGAAGCGAAATATTATAAAGAGACTCAGGTACAGGCTGAATTTATTGGCCACCCATTAGCCACTCAATTGCCACTCTCTATTAGTCAAAATCAAGCAAAATCCGACCTTGGACTGAGTGAAATAAATCCTGTATTGGCCTTGATGCCGGGAAGTCGCAGTTCTGAAGTGAACAAGCTGGCACCCCCTTTTATTGAGACGGCTCTTGCACTGTGCAATAAAATAACTCATTTGCAGGTCATCTTGCCCGCTGCTAACGAAGCTCGCTATCAGCAGTTAGCGTTGTTAATTCGCGAGGCTCAAGCAGAACATAAGATCAAACTTGTCCAAGGCTCCTCTCAGGAGTGTTTGATGGCGGCAGACTCTGTTTTGATAGCGTCGGGAACGGCAACATTGGAAGCGATGCTCTGCACAACACCTATGGTCGTTGCCTATAAGATGGCACCTTTGAGTTATGCCATTATTTCTCGAATGCTGAAAACCCCCTATGTCTCTCTACCAAACCTTTTAGCAGGCAAAGCTCTGGTTCCCGAAGTTTTTCAGTCTGATGTGAAGGAAGAGGTATTGGAGCCTCTAGTATTAAAGAGTCTGACTGATAGCCATTACATTGAATCAATGCAGCACGAATTTTCCAATCTGTCTGGTCTACTCCGTCAAGATGCTGATGAGAAAGCGGCAGAAGCAGTATCTGCATTGATGGAGTCTATAAGATAATGCACCCACAAAATCTCAATTTTGGTAAATACTCTTTCTGTGCCGGTGTGGATGAAGTAGGGCGGGGGCCTCTTGTTGGTGATGTAGTTGCGGCGGCAGTCATTCTTGATCCTAACCAACCGATAGAGGGGTTGATGGATTCGAAGAAGCTGTCAGAAAAGCGTCGAGAAGCTCTGTCGGTTGAGATTAAAGCGCGAGCGTTGTGTTGGTCGATTGCGGTTGCGACTCCGCAGGAAATTGATGAGCTGAATATTTTGCACGCGACCATGTTGGCAATGAAACGCGCTGTGTTGGGTTTGTCGCAAGCGCCTGATCATGTCTATGTGGATGGTAATCGTTGCCCTGAAATCCCATACTCAGTTGAGGCGGTGGTTAAAGGCGACTCGAAAGTCGCCGAGATCAGTGCGGCCTCTATCATTGCTAAGGTACATCGTGATCATCAAATGTTAGAATTGGACGCACAATTTCCGCAGTATCAATTTGCCAAACATAAAGGTTACCCGACTCCCGCTCATCTTCAGTTGATAAAAGAGCATGGGGTATTGCCGGAATATCGTCGTTCATTTGCGCCGGTAAGGCGTCTATTAGAGGAGAATGAGTAGAATGTCTGACGCATCGTTCGTCCATCTTCGTGCGCACTCTGAGTTCTCGCTCTACGATGGTTTGGTTCGTGTTAAGGAGTTAGTAAAGCATGCTGCACAGGAGCAGATGCCTGCTGTTGGGTTAACCGATCAGACCAACTTCTATGCTTTAGTCAAATTTTTCAAAGCGGCTACCGCTGCCGGTGTGAAACCGATCTGTGGGGTTGATTTTTGGGTGGTTGATGATGCCGATCCAGAATTGCCACCAACGCAATTAACTCTCCTAGTTAAAAATGGTCTAGGTTACCGTAATCTAACTGAGCTGGTATCCAGAGCCTATGCCGAGGGTCAATCGCTCGATCCCGAACGGGCACTGATCTACAAAAGCTGGATTGCTGAAAAATCTGACGGTGTTATCGCCCTATCGGGTGGTCGTCGTGGTGAGATAGGTCAAGCGATCCTCTCTGGTCAGGCCGATTTAAATGCTCGCCTGCAGTTTTGGATGGATCTTTTCCCAAATGCGTTCTATCTAGAGTTAGTCAGAACTGGGCGTTCTGATGAAGAGACAGTCATCCATAAAAGTATCGAACTGGCTCAGTCACTGGGTTGTCCTGTGGTTGCGACAAATGAAGTGATGTTTGTCCGTGAAGATGACTTTGATGCGCATGAAGCACGAGTCTGTATCAACCAGGGGCGAACGCTTGAAGATCCGACGCGCCCACGCGATTACTCTGAGCAGCAGTATTTCAAATCCTCAGAGGAGATGATAGAACTCTTCTCTGATATCCCCTCTGCTATTGAAAACACCGTTGAAATCGCAAAACGATGCAATATTGAGATTGAGCTAGGCACTTACTACCTACCAAGATTCCCAATACCCGAAGGGGTGTTGATGGATGACTACTTCAGAAAAGTGTCAGAAGTTGGTTTAGAGGAGCGCCTCGATTTTCTTTTCGATAGAGAGTCAGAAGAGTTTGCTGAGATTCGTAAAGCTTATGATGAACGATTGAAGTTTGAGCTGGATATCATTATCCAGATGGGTTTCCCAGGTTATTTCTTGATCGTCATGGACTTTATTAAGTGGGCTAAAGAGAACGGCATTCCTGTTGGGCCTGGTCGTGGTTCAGGTGCCGGTTCTTTGGTCGCTTATGTCCTTAAAATTACCGATCTAGATCCACTTGAATACGATCTTCTGTTCGAACGTTTCCTTAACCCAGAACGTGTTTCGATGCCCGATTTCGATATCGATTTCTGTATGGATAATCGAGATCAAGTTATCGACTACGTAGCCCAAACCTACGGGCGAGATGCCGTTTCGCAAATCATTACCTTCGGTACCATGGCGGCTAAAGCGGTGGTTCGAGATGTGGCGCGTGTACAAGGTAAACCTTTTGGCCTGGCCGATCGCCTCTCTAAATTGATTCCGTTTGAAGTGGGGATGACGCTCAACAAAGCGTGGGAGCAGGAGGATGCACTTCGCGAGTTCGTCGAAGGGAGCGAAGAAGCTCAAGAGATCATGGAGATGGCCTACAAGCTCGAGGGGGTTACTCGAAATGTAGGTAAGCACGCTGGTGGTGTTGTGATCTCTCCAACAAAGTTGACCGATTTCTCTGCAACTTATTGTGACGCTGAAGGTCAGGGTCTGGTGACCCAGTTCGATAAGAATGATGTTGAAGAGGCGGGGCTTGTTAAGTTCGACTTCTTGGGTCTAAGAACCCTGACGATCATTGACTGGGCACTCGAGACCATCAATAAACAGAAAGAGATTGAGGGTGAAGAGCCGCTGCGAATTGAAGCGATCGATTTGGAAGATTCTGAAGTCTACGCTCTGCTTAAGCGTGCAGAGACAACAGCCGTGTTCCAGCTTGAATCCAGTGGTATGAAAGATTTGATTCGTCGTCTTTTGCCATCCCGCTTTGAGGATATCGTCGCACTGGTGGCATTGTTCCGCCCCGGCCCTCTGCAATCGGGCATGGTGGATGACTTTATCAACCGTAAGCACGGCCGCGCAGAGATGGCTTGGCCGCATCCCGATTACCAACTTGATTCTCTTCAGCCTGTATTGGAGCCGACCTACGGCATTATTCTCTACCAAGAGCAGGTTATGCAGATCGCTCAGGTGATGGCCGGTTACACGTTAGGCGGAGCCGATATGCTGCGTCGAGCGATGGGTAAGAAAAAGCCTGAGGAGATGGCTAAACAGCGCCACTTATTCATTGAAGGCTCTAACTCACAGGGAATTGATGAAAAACTGGCGGGTAACATTTTTGACCTGGTTGAAAAATTTGCGGGTTACGGATTTAACAAATCTCACTCTGCTGCCTATGCACTGGTCTCTTACCAGACGGCTTGGCTAAAAACCTACTACCCAGCGCCTTTCATGGCTGCTGTCATGTCCTCTGATATGCAGAACACCGATAAGGTGGTGATCTTCATAGAAGAGTGCCGTCAGATGAAGCTTAAAGTACTGCTTCCCGACGTTAATTTAAGTGAGTTCAAGTTTACGGTTGGGCCGAATCAAGAGGTTGTATATGGGCTTGGTGCGGTCAAAGGGGTCGGTGAAGGTCCTGTTGAGGCGATCATGGAGGCTCGTAAACAGGGGGACTTTAAAGATCTGTTTGATTTCTGTAAGCGGGTAGGGGCTAAAAAGCTCAACAAGCGAGTGCTTGAGTCTTTAGTGCGTTCTGGTGCAGTCGATGCCCTAGGTCCCAATCGAGCCGTTTTATGGGCCTCTATACCTGCGGCTCTGCAATCGGCCGATCAGGATGCCCGTAATCAGGATGCGGGTATGTTCGACCTGTTTGGTGAATCTCAAGAGGTCGTAGATGCTGATCCTTTTGAGCAGTTCATGAATGCTCGAGAGTGGAGTGACAAAGAACGTCTGAATGGCGAGAAAGATACTCTTGGTCTTTACGTGACGGGGCATCCCATTGATGAGTATGAGTCGGAGCTTAAACACTTCGTCTCACGCAAGCTGCAGGAGCTTCAGCCAGCTAGAGGGCGTGCTCAAAAAATGGCGGGCTTGGTTGTCGATCTGCGAGTTAAAAAGACCAAGCGAGGTGAGAACCTCTGCTTTGTAACCCTGGATGATCGATCTGCGCGTATCGATGTGAGTCTATTTGGCGAAACCTATGATGAAGCGCGTCGTCTGATTCAAAAAGATCAGGTGATTGTTGTGGAAGGTGAGGTGGCCCAAGATGACTACAACGGTGGACTCAAGGTACGCGGACAACAGGTGTTAAGTGTCGCGGATGCCCGTATTCGTTATGCCAAGTCGCTGACGATTAAGGCCGAGGCAAAAGCATTAAGTCACCAAAGCCTTAGGGTCTTGCAAGAGTCTTTGAAAAAAGCGCGAGCGTATCAGCAGGGAATGCCTGTTGTGATTGACTATAGTTGTGCTGAGGCAAAGGGACGGGTTGAGCTTGGCTCAGAGTGGATTGTCTCTCCTGATGATGACTTGATGCAATCACTTCGCGAGCAATTTGGTAACCAAAGCGTCTCGCTGATTTACTAGTTTTCCTTAGAGTATTTAACCAGCTAGGGTGGCTACTTTTTTGCGCTCGCGGTAGAATTCATCAATAAGTTTTATCTTTTAGAAGCGAATTGTATGAACCCCAACTACCTTGATTTTGAACAGCCAATTGCTGATCTAGAAGCAAAGATCAACGAACTTAAACACGTTGGCGAAGATAACGAGAGCATCAACCTCTCTGACGAGGTATCGCGTCTTCGTGAAAAAAGTCACTCCTTGACTCGTTCAATCTTCTCAGACTTGAGTGCTTGGCAGGTTTCGCAACTAGCTCGTCACCCACAACGTCCTTATACATTGGACTACATCAAATACATCATCGATGAGTTTGAAGAGATTCATGGTGATCGCCACTTCGCTGATGATCAGGCGATTGTCTGTGGTATCGGTCGTCTTGACGGACAGCCGGTTGCCGTTATCGGTCATCAAAAGGGTCGTGAAGTCAAAGAGAAAGTTCGCCGTAACTTTGGTATGCCTCGTCCAGAAGGCTACCGTAAAGCGCTACGCGTCATGGAGATGGCTGAACGCTTCAACATGCCTATTCTGACCTTTATCGACACGCCAGGGGCATACCCGGGCATCGATGCAGAGGAGCGCGGCCAATCGGAAGCGATTGCATTTAACCTTGCGAAAATGTCTAAGTTGAAGACACCGATTATCGCGACGGTGATTGGCGAGGGTGGTTCTGGTGGCGCCCTAGCTATCGGTATTTGTGATGAGCTGTTAATGCTTCAGTACTCAACTTACTCAGTAATCTCTCCAGAGGGTTGTGCGTCAATCCTTTGGAAGAGTGCAGAGCGAGCTTCAGATGCCGCTAAAGCGATGGGTATTACGTCCGAACGACTTCACGAGCTGGGTCTGGTTGATCAGATTGTAGCTGAGCCGCTAGGTGGTGCGCACCGTGACCCTGCGTTGATGGCTGCCAGTCTCAAGCAGCAGTTGCAAGCATCACTGGGAAAACTGACTGGTTTGGCTGATCAAGAGTTGCTTGATCAACGTTATCAGCGAATTCTCTCTTATGGCGCAATTGGTCGTTAATGAGCAATAAAACGGCCGCAGATATTCGAGAGAGTCTGCGGCTTTTTTTTCTTCAACATCCCCATATTGAGCATTGGGTCGTTGCTTACAGCGGCGGTCTAGACTCAAGCCTGCTTCTTAAACTCTGCTCTGACATACTCCCCTCTGATCGCTTGTCTTCGCTGCATATTAATCACCAGCTGCAGATTGGCTCTGAACAGTGGGAGCGCCTTTGTGCCGAAACTTCAGCTGAATGGGGTGTCTCTTTTGAATCAGAAAAAGTGACCTGTAATTCATCGTCTGAAGAGAGTGCAAGGCTGGCTCGATACGGTGCGTTTAGTAAGCGGATAAATATCAATCAGGGTTTGCTTTTAGCTCACCATCTCGATGACCAAGCCGAGACTGTGCTCTTCAATCTTTTTAGAGGCTCTAGCGTCAATGGACTCTCTGGAATAGCTTCAAATAGAGCGATTGGGAACGGTGAGCTATTCCGGCCATTACTCAATACGTCTAAGCGTGATATCGAGTCAGCAGCGCAAGAGTTGCAGATTACTTGGGTTGAAGATCCAAGTAATTGCGACACAAGCTATACTAGAAATTGGATTCGTAGTGAGTTGTCTGGTGTTCTTAGCACTCAATGGCCTGATTGGAAATCTAAGCTCGCCAAAACGGCTGCGCGCATGAACGATGCGACTGAACTTCATGCAGCATTAGCTGAAATGGATCTTGAGCTCTGTCAGCTTGAGGAAAGTGTGTTGTCGTTGGCGGCCCTGTCGCAGCACTCATTGGCACGAAAGAAAAATGTTCTCTACCACTGGTTAAAATCTGTTGGTCAGATTGTGGGCTCGGAAAAGCAGCTGGGTTCTATGGCTAAACTAGACCTTAAGGCTAAGGGTGAGTGGCAGTTTTCAAAAGTGATCGTGCGCGCTTATGACGAAAAACTTTTTGTGTCACCTAATATTGAGGCTAAACCCAATGAGCCCGTGAAATGGGTGTTATCAGACGAGGTGATAACATTCGGCCATGGGCAGTTGAGATCCTGCCTTGCTGAACGTGGTCTTCCTCTTAATATGAAGCTATGCATTCGTTCCCGGGTGCCTGGCGAGTCTGTCTATGTCGAATCGCGTGGTGGGCATGTCAGTGTTAAAAAGCTGATGAATGAACACCGAATCCCGCCTTGGTTAAGAGAGTCTTGGCCAGTTGTCTGCTCGTCTGACCAGATTGTTGCGATCCCTGGAATATGGTTGGATGAAAAAGTCTGCGTTAAAGACGGATTTTTACTAAATTGGGTTGTTTGATGTTTGTTACCAAAGCGCTCTTTTGGTAGACTGATTTCCCATCTTGAGTTCGCTAGAACTCCCTACAAACTCTATCTGACAGGTTCTGCATGACGCGCTATATTTTCGTCACCGGTGGTGTTGTTTCCTCATTGGGCAAAGGCATTGCTTCGGCCTCTCTCGCGGCAATTTTGGAAGCGCGTGGTCTAAAAGTCACCATGCTTAAACTGGATCCCTACATTAACGTGGATCCGGGTACGATGAGTCCATTTCAGCACGGTGAAGTATTTGTCACCGAAGATGGCGCTGAAACCGATTTGGACCTTGGTCACTACGAACGTTTTATTCGTACGACCATGGGCAAGCGAAATAACTTTACGACAGGTCGTGTCTACCAGCATGTGCTGCGAAAAGAGCGTCGCGGCGATTACCTAGGCGGTACAGTTCAGGTCATTCCACACATCACTGATGAGATTAAGCGTCGCGTTATCGAAGGTGCTGGTGATGCTGATATCGCACTGTGTGAAATTGGGGGTACCGTAGGTGATATCGAATCCTTGCCTTTTTTGGAAGCTGTTCGTCAGCTGAAAGTAGAGCTTGGCTCGAACCGTGCAATGTTTATGCACCTTACCCTAGTGCCTTACATCGCTACTGCCGGCGAGATTAAAACTAAGCCGTCACAGCACTCGGTGAAAGAGCTGCGTTCTATCGGTATTCAGCCTGACATCTTGGTTTGTCGTTCTGATTTTGCACTACCTGAATCGCAGGCTAAAAAGCTCTCTATGTTCACCAACGTTGAAGAGCGAGCGGTTATTTCGCTACCTGATGCTAATACCATCTATAAAATCCCTACAATGCTAGAAGCTCAAGGATTGGATCAAATTGTTGTCGAGCGATTTGGCTTGGATTGCCCTAAGGCTGATCTAGCTGAGTGGAATGCGGTTGCGGATGCGTTTTTGAATCCAGAGGGTGAAGTGACGATCGCGATGGTCGGCAAATACATGGAGCTTCTGGACGCCTACAAATCGCTTATTGAGGCAATTTCGCACGCAGGTATCTCACATCGTAAGAAAGTGAAAATTGAATACATCGATTCAGAGCGTGTTGAACGTGAAGGAGTCGAGATCCTTAAGGACTTCAGTGCGATCCTCGTACCAGGTGGTTTTGGTGAGCGTGGTGTTGAGGGTAAGATCGAGGCAGTACGTTACGCTCGTGAAAATAAAGTTCCTTACCTAGGCATATGTCTTGGTATGCAGGTCGCTGTTATTGAGTATGCACGTAATGTGGCTGGCTTGGCGGGTGCTACTTCATCAGAGTTCAACACAGAAACGGAACATCCTGTCATCGGTCTGATTACAGAGTGGACCGACCACACGGGTGAAGTGGAGCAGCGCACAGATGATTCAGATCTAGGTGGCACTATGCGCTTAGGTGCCCAACTTTGCCATCTTAAGGCGGGTACGCATGTTGCTGAAGCCTATGGCTCAACCGAGGTTGTTGAGCGTCACCGTCACCGTTATGAAGTGAACAATAATTATGTTGAACAGCTGGAAGCTGCCGGACTGGTTATCTCAGGTCGTTCAACTGATGGTGAGCTAGTAGAAGTTGTGGAAGCGCCGGATCATCCTTGGTTTGTGGCCTGTCAGTTCCACCCGGAGTTCACCTCTACACCACGTGATGGACACGGACTATTTAAAGGATTTATTGGCGCTGCGCTTGAATACCAAGCGAACAGCTAATCAGGAGTTAGGGAAATGACTACAATTGCAAACATCAAAGCACGTGAGGTATTGGATTCACGTGGTAACCCAACGGTCGAAGCGGATGTTGTTCTAGACAATGGCATTATGGGCTCTGCTTGTGCTCCATCAGGTGCATCAACCGGTTCTCGTGAAGCGCTAGAGCTTCGTGATGGTGACAAATCTCGTTACCTTGGCAAAGGTGTGCTTAAAGCGGTTGCTGCCGTGAACGGCGAAATCAAAGATGCACTGATTGGTATGGATGTAACTGACCAGCGTGCTCTTGATAACAAAATGCTTGAACTTGATGGTACTGAGAATAAGAGCAAGTTTGGTGCGAATGCCATTCTTGCCGTCTCACTGGCTGCTGCGAAAGCGGCTGCGCAAGCTAAAAATATGCCTCTTTACCAGCACATTGCAGAGATCAATGGCACCCCAGGTCGCTACTCTATGCCAGTGCCGATGATGAACATCATAAACGGTGGTGAGCACGCAGATAACAACGTGGATATTCAGGAGTTCATGGTCCAGCCAGTTGGCGTATCAAGCTTTGCAGAAGCGTTGCGTTGTGGCGCAGAAATTTTCCACGCGTTAAAAGCCGTTCTTAAAGCAAAAGGCCTTAATACTGCAGTAGGTGACGAAGGTGGTTTTGCACCCAACCTTGCGTCTAACGAAGAGGCTCTTGTTGTTATTAAAGAAGCGGTCGCTAATGCAGGTTATGAGTTAGGGAAGGACGTCACGCTAGCGCTAGATTGTGCATCCTCTGAATTTTACAAAGAGGGTATGTACGATCTTGCCGGTGAAGGCCAGAAGTTTGATTCTGAAGGGTTCGGTGACTACCTTAAAGCACTGTCTGAAAACTACCCAATCGTCTCTATTGAAGATGGTATGGATGAGTCTGACTGGGAAGGTTGGGCGAGCCTAACAAGTAAGATCGGTGATAAGGTTCAGCTAGTCGGTGACGATCTATTTGTAACAAACACTAAGATTCTATCTCGTGGTATTGAGCAGAACATCGGTAACTCTATCCTGATTAAGTTCAACCAGATCGGCTCACTGTCTGAAACATTAGACGCGATCAAAATGGCTCAAGATGCGGGCTTCACGGCCGTAATCTCTCACCGTTCTGGCGAAACTGAAGATACAACCATTGCTGATCTTGCGGTTGGTACAGCAGCAGGCCAAATCAAGACTGGTTCACTCTGTCGTTCAGACCGTGTTGCTAAGTACAATCGCCTTATTCGTATCGAAGAGGAGTTGGGTGCTGCCGCTGCATACCGAGGCCTAGTCGAGATTAAGGGTCAAGGTTAATAGAAACATGATATAAAAGGGCCTTAGGCCCTTTTTTTGTGGAGAAAAATAGCGTGCGTTGGTTTTGGTTAACACTGCTGTTGATGGCAGTAGCACTTCAGTATCGCCTCTGGTTTGGAGAACCAAGCTTGCCTCAAATTTGGCAGGTGCAGAGAGATATTGAAGAACAGCGTCAGATTAACCAGAGGCTATTAGAACGAAACTCAGAGCTTGAGGCTGAAGTGCAAGATCTAAAACGCGGCTTGTCAGCGCTTGAAGAGAGAGCTCGTTCTGAGATGGGAATGATTGGTAAAGAGGAGACTTTTTATCAGGTGGTTAAGCCTTTAACGCCATCGGAGATGGATAGTGACTGAATTTGTTGTAGAGCCCTTCAGCTATTTGACTGGCCAGCCTGATGTAAATGCTCAGCTCCGTTCCTCCCCTGAAGACTTTCGAGTGGTTGAAGAGTTAGGCTATGAACCCGAAGGCGATGGTGAACATCACTATCTTTATATACAGAAGATCGGGGAAAACACCGATTGGGTGGCGCGTCAGCTAGCCAACTTCTGTCAGGTCAGCCCGAAAGAGGTTGCCTACGCAGGCAAAAAAGATCGTCACGCTGTCACAGAACAGTGGTTCAGTGTTCATCTACCAGGATCTCGAAGGGTACTTAACTGGGCGTTGTTTGGCGGTGACACGATCAATGTTCTTAAGTCGAGTAAGCATCGTCGCAAGATTAAGCTAGGTAATCTTAAAGGGAACCGTTTTGAGATTACTCTAAGAAACGTATCTGATGTGAATCAATTGCTTCGAAGAGCTGCTGCTCTTGAAACCGGTGTTCCAAACTATTTTGGCGAACAGCGTTTTGGTCAGTCGTTCGGTAATCTTCATTCTGGATTGGCCATCTTATCCGGGGAGCTAGAGGAGCGTCAGCGTAACAAACGCAGTATGTATATCTCTGCACTGCGTTCTTACCTGTTTAATCGTGTGATTTCCTCGCGATTGGATGAAGGTACTTGGCATCATCCGTTAGCGGGTGACGTTTTAATCGAGGACTTTACTCAAAAAGTTCAGCGTTACGATGCTGAGAATCTCACTCAAAAATCCCTGTTTGACCAATGTGGCCTGCATTTAACAGCACCGATGTGGGGTAAAGGTGAATTATACTCGTCGGATAAGGCTCAGATGATAGAAAAGTCGGTCGTCGCGGGGTATCCTCAAATAACTGAGGGGTTGGAAGGGCTAGGGCTACGGCAGGAGCGTCGCAGCATGCGATTAGTCCCCAGAGATTTGAATGTGGAAGTGCTAGAAGAGCAGGTCGTCAAACTGAGCTTTTCTCTTCCATCAGGCTCTTTTGCCACGAGTGTTTTGCGTGAGCTGTGTGTCTGGTAACCCTTTTTACTTAGGATTGAACCAATAAGAGATAATTAGATGCATATTTTGGTTTCTAATGATGATGGCGTATACGCGCCAGGGTTGCGGGTTCTTGCTGAGCGACTTAAAGAGGCCGGTCACCGCTGTACGGTTGTGGCTCCTGATCGTAATAGAAGTGGCGCGAGTAACTCGTTAACCTTGGATCGGCCACTTGATGCTATTTTGCACAGCAGTGGTTATTTTGGGGTTGATGGAACGCCGACAGATTGTGTGCATTTAGGCGTTTCTGGAATTTTTTCTGATGGTGATATCCCCGATATTGTTGTATCCGGTATTAATGCAGGTGCCAATTTAGGTGACGATATTGTCTATTCAGGTACCGTAGCTGCAGCAACCGAGGGGCGTCATTTAGCGCTACCCCCCATAGCGGTATCGACTTGTAATTTCCACCCTAAACATTATGAAACAGCCGCACAAGTAGTGACGGATCTTGTTGCGAATATTGAGTCTCTTAACGTTGCACCCAGAACGGTCATTAATGTCAATGTGCCTGACGTCGCTTTGGATCAATTAAAAGGTGTTCAGATTACCCGTTTGGGCCACCGCAGTGCTGGCGAACCACCGCTTCCCACTCAAGACCCTAGAGGTCGAACTCGCTATTGGATAGCGGCGGTCGGTGAAGCTAAAGATCGAGTCGAAGGTACGGATTTTTATGCCGTTGAAAATGGCTATGTTGCAGTGACTCCTTTGCAGCTTGATATGACCCGTTATTCAGATCTTGATCAGGTCGCTGATTGGTTGGAGCAGTCTTAGTGTCCCATCAGCTATTGCGTGAAGGTATAGGTATGACTTCACGCCGAACCAGAGAAAGGTTACTCAATCGCTTACAAGATCAAGGAATAACCGATGAGGCGGTGTTGGAGACGATCGTTGAAACTCCGCGCCATCTGTTCATTGATGAAGCCCTGTCACACAAAGCCTATGAAGACACTGCGCTGCCGATTGGTTTCAACCAAACCATCTCTCAACCCTATACCGTTGCTAGAATGAGCGAGTTGCTATTAGAGTTTGGAGCGAAAGACAAAGTCTTAGAGGTTGGAACGGGATCAGGCTATCAAACCGCGGTTCTGGCTCAGCTTTGCCAGCAGGTGTTCAGTGTCGAAAGAATTCTTCCTCTTCAAGAGCGCGCCGCTTCTGTCTTAGGGTATTTGGGCTTGAATAATGTCTCTCTGTTTCATACTGACGGTGGTATGGGGCTAGAGCATGAGGCGCCTTTTGACGCCATTATGGTGACAGCAGCCCCTTCGGTTATTCCAGAGTCTCTTAAAAAACAGATGAAAGTGGGTGGCGTTTTAGTAGCTCCTGTAGGGGATGATGAGCAAAAACTGGTTCGCATTTTGCGACGCAGTGATTCGCATTTTGAAACTAAGGTGATAGAGCCGGTTAAGTTTGTACCGCTACTCGATGGATTGGTAAGTTAATAGACAATGGATCAATTACACAAAGCTCGAACGGCTTTTCAATATTTTAAACTGTTGCTAAAAGGGATGTTGATGGGTGCTGCTGACGCTGTGCCAGGTGTCTCTGGTGGCACGATTGCGTTCATCACTGGCATTTATGAAGAACTCATCCACTCGATTCGTCGCATCGACCTAAATGCACTTTCTGTCCTGTTTAAGAGAGGCCCATTAGCGGCTTGGAACCATGTTAATGGTACCTTCCTATTGGTGCTTTTGGCTGGTATTGCACTCAGCATCATCTTATTGGCTAAGACGGTTCTATTTCTTTTAGCACAATATCCGGTTTTGTTGTGGTCTTTCTTTTTCGGTCTGATTCTAGCCTCGACCTGGAGTGTGGCTCGTCATGTGGCAGGTTGGGATGGCAATAGAATGTCGGTTTTTGTGCTGGGAACAGTGTTGGCTTACTTGTTGACGTCAATGTCCCCTGGTAGCGTGCCTGACTCCGCTCTTATGGTCTTTTTTGCAGGAATGATAGCGATCTGCGCCATGATTCTTCCAGGTATCTCCGGTAGCTTTATTCTTCTATTGCTAGGAATGTATACAACCATTTTGACGGCGATTAAAGAGTTTGATTTTGCGGTAATAGCACTTTTTGCTGCCGGTGCTGCATCGGGTTTGTTGGCTTTTTCACGTGTACTGAGTTGGGCGTTTAGTCACTATCGTTCAATGACATTAGCGCTGTTGTCAGGTTTCTTGCTAGGTTCTCTGAATAAAGTATGGCCGTGGAAATACACACTCTCCTACACAATTAATTCTAAAGGGCATCAAGTGCCCCTAGTGGAGCAGAATGTAACGCCTGTTGCTTTTACCGATCTTACCGGTGAGCCATCGCAACTGACCACAGCCATTCTGCTAATGCTAGTCGGTTTAGTGGTTGTTCTATTGATTGATCGACTACCTTCAAGAGGCTAGCGGTTTGCGAATTGCAATTTTTTTAGTCGCTGCGCTAATGCTTTCGGCTTGCGGTACAGGATATGCGCCGGTTTCAGACCAGTCTTTAGGTCTTCAGCGACCCAATCTTGGCGTGGGTGAGTACCGAGTACGATCGGGTGATACGCTGATTGGTATTGCGTTTAAATTAGGTATTGATCACAGAAGATTGGCTGCAATTAATGGGATTAAAGACAAAGATTTAATCTATGCGGGTCAGGTTTTAAAAACTCAAGGTTCTCCAGTCACTAACCCATCAAAGACCACAACTAAAACGGTTTCTAAGCTTTCGAACAATAAAACCACACCTCCCAAGAAGACTGTTGCGCCAGTTGTGACAAATTTTTCTTGGGGTTGGCCACATCCTGGCAAGGTTCTTGCTAGGTATTCTATTAAAGAGGGTGGCAATAAAGGTTTGGATATCTCTGGCAAGCTTGGTGAAGCCGTTAAAGCGGCAGCGCCTGGGCAGGTGGTATATGCCGGCAGTGGTTTGCTTGGATACGGAAATCTTGTCATTATCAGTCATAACCAAGAGTTTTTAAGTGCCTATGCGCACAATAGTAAAATTCTGGTTAAAGAGAATCAGCAAGTAAAAGCTGGGCAGGTTATTGCCGAGCTTGGAAGCAGCGGGGCAACCGTTCCGATGCTTCACTTTGAGATTCGTAAAGACGGTAAGCCGGTTGATCCGTTACGCTATCTACCCAAACGATAGCCTGAACGTTTCAACAAGCCCTTATCCAGTGGCTTGATGAAGTGAGTGTAGTATGAATTCAGACAGCAAGATTGAGTTCAATGACGAATCATCTGAAGATCTCGATCTATTAGATGATGAACAGAATAATAATCAAAATGAGCATGAGACTGTCATCGACTCTCGTCGTGGTAAAGAAGGTTCCGCTCATGAAGATTTAATGACAGCCAGTCAGCTTGACTCAACTCAACTCTACCTCAATGAAATTGGTGCTGCCTCGCTGCTGACTCCCGATGAGGAGAAATCATTGGGTAGAGCGATTCAACAATCAGGGTGCATGAAATCGCGTGCACGAATGATTGAGGCTAACCTTAGGTTGGTGGTTAACATCGCTCGGCGCTATCAAAATCGAGGATTATCACTGATGGACCTTGTTGAAGAGGGTAACCTGGGCTTAATTCGTGCGGTTGAAAAATTTGACCCTGAAAAAGGCTTTCGCTTTTCTACCTATGCAACTTGGTGGATTCGTCAGGCGGTTGAGCGTGGTGTAATGAACCAAACACGAACCATTCGACTACCCATCCATATCCTTAAAGAGTTGAATAACTATCTTCGAGTCGCTCGTCAGCTTGCACTCACTTTGGATCGTGAGCCGACCCCTGAAGATGTCGCTCGCCATCTAAAAGAACCTCTTGAGAATGTCGAAAAGATTATGCGGTTAAATCAGCGCGTTGGCTCTTTGGACATTGTCGCTACTGAGGACGGCCGTTCATTAACAGAGGTGATTTCTGATGAAAACGTGAAATCTCCGCAAGACCATAATGCCGATGAAGAGCTCAATAAGAATCTAGAGTATTGGGTAGGAACGCTTCCAGAAAAACACTGCGAAGTTATCTCTCGACGCTTCGGCTTGCGTGGTTTTGATGCTCAGACATTGGAGATGGTTGGTAATGAAATTTGTCTTACTCGAGAAAGAGTTCGCCAGATTCAAATGGAAGGCCTTAAAAAGCTAAGAGTGATATGCCAAGAGAATGGACTGAACGTTGAATCACTGTTTAGGCTTTAACTAACGCCCTAGTAAAGCCAGCTTATCGCTTTTTCCGTTCCACTCTTCAGCATCAGTCAGTGGTGCTTTTCGGGAGCGAATGTTTGGCCACAGTTCACTGAGTTCGGCATTCAGTTTGTAATAGATATCCTCCTGCGGCAGTAGATCGTCCTCATGTTTAATCGCTTGAGCAGGGCATTCTGGTTCGCAAAGAGCGCAATCGATGCATTCGTCAGGATGTATGACTAAAAAATTCGGCCCTTCATAAAAACAATCAACGGGGCACACATCAACACAATCCGTGTACTTACACTTGATACAGTTTTCGGTCACGATAAACGTCATGTGTTACCTCCCATCAGCTATCCATTGAGTATAGATTAAGCCGATCAGTATTTCTCAACTAACTGTTTAAGCTCATAGATCAGATCTAAGGCTTCCCTTGGTGAAAGGGCGTCTGGGTCTAATGATTTTAATTTTAGGTCACTCTCAGAGGGTATGGGGGCGATAAACAGATCATTCTGCTGTGGAGATGCAGTGCTATCTGATTTAAGGTTAGCCGAGTTTAAAGGTTGTGCTTGGCTCCCCTCTTCGAGTTGAATCAATTTAGTGCGGGCGCTTTGGATTACCGAGCGAGGTACGCCCGCTAATTGAGCTACTTGCAGACCGTAACTTTGGCTTGCAGGCCCCTCTTGGACCTCATGCATAAAGACAATATGGTCATTATGCTCAACCGCGGTTAGATGTACGTTGACGACGCCATCGATAAGGTCTGAGAGTTGAGTGAGTTCAAAGTAGTGGGTCGCAAAAAGCGTTAGAGCTCTGCACTCTTTAGCTAAGAATTCGGCGGCTGACCATGCAAGCGATAGTCCATCAAAGGTGCTTGTTCCTCTACCCACCTCATCCATAAGAACTAAGGATCGCTCTGTCGCGTTATGCAGTATGTTAGCGGTTTCAGTCATCTCAACCATGAAGGTGGAACGACCGCCGGCAAGATCATCGGAGCTACCCATGCGAGTGAAGATTTGATCAACAATACCGATTTCAGCGCTGCTCGCCGGTACATAAGAGCCAATCTGAGCCATTAATGTGATGATGGCTATCTGTCGCATATAGGTGGATTTACCGCCCATATTCGGACCGGTCACCATCAGCATCTGTCGTTCTGAATTAAGTTCCGCGCTGTTGGCAACAAACGGTGTATCTAGAACCTGTTCAACCACAGGGTGGCGACCCTCAGTGATTTTTAGGCTTGCTGAATCATCTAAAGTGGGGCAGTTGTACTCTAAAGTTGAAGCTCGCTCAGCAAGATTGCGTATTAGATCCAACTCCGCCAATGCCTCAGCCGAAGCGCGAAGTGGTATTAGCTGTTCAGCAAGCAGGTCGAGAAGTTCATCGTATAAGGCTTTTTCACGTGCCAAAGCCCGACTTTTAGCGCTCAGGGCTTTATCCTCAAACTCTTTGAGCTCAGGGGTTATAAAGCGTTCGGCGTTTTTGAGGGTTTGACGACGTTGATACTCTATAGGGGGTTCAAACTGCTGAGCTTTCCCTACCTCTATAAAGTAGCCGTGAACACGGTTGTACCCCACCTTCAGTGTGGCGATTCCAGTGCGAGTCCGCTCACGCTCCTCAAGGTCAATCAGGTAGCTACCTGCGTTTTCACTCAGTCCCTGAAGCTCATCCAACTCAGCGTCGTAGCCTCTGGCTATGACGCCACCTTCACGAATCACGACAGGCGGATTTTCTTTAATTGCGCGACTCAAAAGCGAAGCTAAATCTGGAAAGGTAGATGCGGCCTGTTTCAGATGAATGAGTCGACCACCTTCGCACTCTTTGAGTAATGATTGGATTTCCGGAAGAGCGTTCAGCGCCAATTTGAGGCGTTCTAAATCTCTAGGTCGAGCTGAGCGCAGGGCGACGCGTGAGAGAATGCGCTCTATATCACCTATTGAACGCATGACATCGTCAAACGTTTCAAATCGGAACTGATCCAGCATCCATTGAATGGCTTGCTGTCGCTCTTTTAAAACAGCGATGTTTCGAAGCGGTCTGTTCAGCCAGCGGCGAAGCATTCGAGCGGCCATCGGTGTCTTGGTTCTATCTAAGACAGAGACCAGGGTCTGCTCGGAACCGCCATTGAGATTGAGATCGATCTCAAGATTTTTGCGAGTAGCTGCGTCGATATGAACCGCTTCACTACCCTTATCAACAATTAAGCTGTTGATGTGGGGTAGGGCACTTCGTTGAGTATCTTTAGCGTACTGCATCAGACAGCCCGCCGCCGCAATAGCCAGCAACATTCCCTCGCAGCCAAATCCGACTAAATCACGCGTTTTAAATTGTTCATTTAAAATTCGATGGGCTGTCTCTATCTCAAACGCCCAAGGTGGTTGGCGCCTTAGACCAAGACTCCGAAGTGACTGTATCCACTCTTGCTCAGCAAGCTCATCTGAGATAAGTAGCTCTGCTGGTTTAAGTCGTTCAATTTCTGAGTGGGCAAAGGCCGAGTTGTCGAGTTCGGAAACATGAAAGCGCCCAGTGCTAATGTCTAATACAGCCAAGCCGTATCGATTCTTATGCTCATAGATCGCGGTTAACAGATTATCTTGACGCTCCTCGAGAAACGCTTCGTCTGTCAATGTTCCTGGTGTGATGATTCGAGCAACTTGACGCTCAACTGGACCCTTGCTGGTAGCCGGATCGCCCACCTGCTCACAAATGACGACAGA
>CATEEE010000052.1 GCA_949499045.1 Marinobacterium sp. xm-d-530
ACCTCTGGTTCTTTCTCATAGACATCCAACGCAGCACCGCCCAACTCACCCGACAATAAAAGATCGACCAGCGCATCCTGATCCACCACTGCACCGCGAGCGATATTGATCAGCGAACCTTTGGGTCCTAAAACCTTCAACACCTCTCGGTCAATGACCCGATAAGTTTCTGGGGTGCTTGGACAGAGCAATAACAGGAAGTCCGACCATTCTGCCAAAGCAAGAATGGACGCTTCATAAGCGTAGTTAACATCCTCTCTCGGGTTGCGATTGTGATAACGAATCTGCATCGAAAAGGCTTCAGCCCTTTTTGCAGCTTCCAGCCCGATTCGCCCCAAGCCCACAATACCTAGGCGCTTACCAGTGACTTTTTGCCCCATCGGTGGGGTTGGATTTTTGAGCCATTCACCACGACGGACGAACCGCTCAGATTCACCCATACAGCGAGCTTGAGCAATCAGCATACCGATCGCCATATCGGCCACACACTCGTTTAGAACATCAGGTGTATTGGTCACTTTTACATTTCGAGAAGAGGCGAATTCGACATCCACTTTGTCATAGCCGACACCCCAATTAAAGATCACCTTAAGATTGGGCAGCTGTTCCATTAATGCGTTTGCACAGCCTTTGCCAGCACTGGTCACCACAAGCTCAAGACTAGCCCCTTGATCCGCTAAGAACTGAGTCGTATCGCCCTGTTTGTTGAGCGGCACTAGCTCGACCACCTCGGCCAACATCGTTTTGAGTTCAGCACTGATCCCCGCGACAAGAAGTGCCTTTGGTTTATCCATTAAATGACCTTTTGTATTCAGAGAGCCAACCTAATCCCTCTAAAGTAGTTGTTTTAGGTCGGTATTCGCATCCAATGAACCCTTGATACCCTTTTTGATCGAGCCAACTAAAGAGATAGGGGTAGTTAATTTCACCGCTTGAAGGCTCATTTCTATGGGGCACTGAAGCAACCTGCAAATGATCAATCATAGGCCAGTATCGTTCCAGATGGGTAACCAAATCACCGCACATAATTTGTGCATGATAGAGATCAAATTGCATTTTAAGATTGGCTCGATTAGCTAACTGAATCACCTCTCCAGCTTGCGCCGGGGTCGTTAGAAAATAGCCAGGCATATCACGGCTGTTAATCGGCTCAATTAGCGCATTAATGCCAGATAACTTGAGTTGATCGGCCGCCCAACTGATATTACTCAGATAGGTTTCAAAGGCGTTTGAATCGGTAAAATCGGCAAGTCCTGACATGATGTGTACACGCTGATTTCCCAACACCTCAGCATAGGAAGCGGCCTGCTCAATCGAGGCCTTAAACTCAGATTCACGGCCCACCAGCGCTGCTAGCCCTCGCTCTCCTGCATCCCAATCACCGGCAAAGGCATTGAAAAGCGCTTGCTCCAAACCAGAGTCATTTAAAATCTCTTTAATCTGCTGCGCAGGGTAGTCATACGGGAATAGATACTCAACTGAATCAAAGCCGGCATTTTTTGCCGCAACAAAACGCTCCATGAAGGGTCGATCTGTAAATAGAAACGATAGGTTTGCGGCAAAATTTAACATCTATGCTTCACTCTTAAATAGTTGCTCAACCTGATTAAGGACCTGATGACAGAGCTCTGTCGCCTCTTTTTCACTGCTCATCTCAACATAACAGCGCAGCTCTGGAGCATTACCAGAGGGGCGTAGATGCACAATCGTATCCGTATCAAAATTCACACGGTAACCATCGGTTTGATCGACCGAACAAATAGCACCCAGGGATCTAGGCATGAGTGTTTCAAACTGAAGCTGACTACTGTTGAGTCGGTGTAACATCGATTGACTCCACTCGGTGGCTATCCCTGGAATACGATCCGATGCAGTGTATCGTTCTGGTAGTTCTGCCGTTAGCTGGCTGGCTTTAATCTGACTCTGTTTTGCAAGATAGATAACCGCCAGCATCGGCAGTACCGCATCACGTGTCGCCAGTGTGGAGAGCGTTGCTCCATTCAGTACAACATCACTACCTAATAAGAATCCACCATTCGCTTCAAAACCGGCGACCACACCCTCTTCAACAGACTCCATTCCCGCAATCACATAGGGTGAACCAATTCGAGTGCGAATCGTTTGATCAAACCAACCACTTAATTCCAATGCTGTATTACTGCTGACAGGGGTAACAACCGCTTCTGCACCGACAGCCCTTGCAGTAAGCACACCCAGAATATCACCGCGGAAAAAGGTCCCTGTCTCATCGGCGATTAAAGGACGATCCGCATCACCATCGGTTGAGACCAACAGATCGAAGCCAACCTCGGACGCCCAACGTTTAGCTTGATCGATATCCTCTGAGCGCACCGCTTCAGTATCGATCGGCACAAACTGCTCAGTTCGACCTAGCGCAACCACCTCTGCGCCCATGGACTGGAACAGCTCACTCAACAGATCACGCGCAACACTGGAGTGCTGATAGATAGCGACCTTCAAACCAGAACATAGATTTTGACCAAAACAATCTAAGTAGCGTGATAAATAAGCAAATTTAGCGCCTATATCAATATCAGGCAGCTGCGGACACTCCACATCATCAGGCAAGGTTACCTCGGCCGATGAAATAGACTCTTCATGCGCTTTGTTGATCTCGCCTTCAACGCTGTAAAACTTGATGCCGTTTCGATCAAATGGGATATGACTGCCAGTTACCACAATGGCAGGGGCTTGCATCTTAGACGCGTAGTAGGCCACCGCAGGGGTCGCCAAAGCACCAACATAGATCACCTCAACCCCTAAATCTCTCATTGCCGCCATGCATGCGCGGGTAATTTGGGGACTAGAGGGTCGCAGATCATGACCAATGACAACTCGGGCCCCTTGGCCTGCCGCGCGCCAAAACGCTGCAGCAAAGGCGTAAGCGACCTCATTGGTTAGCTCACTGACCAGGCCTCGAACGCCACTGGTACCAAATTTAACGCCCGCTTCAGAAATTTTCATAATTAAATAGATCCTTTACTCATGGATGATTTGAGTGAAAGAATGCACAATTCATACCAACACTTATCCATGGAAATATGGGTTTGATTGTCGCACAGATAAGCTTGCATCCAAAGAGAGCAAAGGGAGGCTTTTGTTGATTAGTCAGCCACTACTCGCTGCAGAGTTTTTAGGGACGGTTGTCTTTGCAATCACCGGCGCTTTAGCGGCCACTGGTAAGCGCATCGATATTTTTGGCGTGATGGTATTGGCCGTTGTGACCGCGGTAGGTGGTGGTACCATTCGTGACTTAACCATCAACAACGGCCCGATCTTTTGGCTTGAAGAGACTTGGTATATCTGGACAGCTCTCATTGTGGGTCTGGTGACCTTTATCTTGGCTCGTTATCTCCGTTACCCGCGTCGGCTGTTACTGATATTTGATGCCGCCGGTATATCACTGTTTGCAATTATCGGTGCACAAAAAGCACAGATGGCCGACCTATCACCTCTACTGATTGTCATGATGGCCTGTATAACAGCGGTTGCAGGAGGCCTTATTCGTGATGTGTTAACTAACGAAAACCCCATGATCCTTGGGGGCGGCGACGGCGAACTCTATGCAACCTGCACCATATTGGGTGCTCTGGTCTTCGTATTGGGCGAAGGTTACATAGACCCAATACTTCTCTCCTATTTAGCGATGTTAGTCATTTTTCTAACACGACTGGCTGCCATCTTCGGCAACTTAAGACTGCCCAAATTTATCGATGCGGGCCATAGATTAGAGAGTCACGAAGAGGCCAGAAACCCTTCTAAGGATTCAGATCGATGAGCAACCCCCCGCTACTAAAACAGGGGTTATTTCTTCGTTTCCTTACCAGCCAGCTAACTTCAGGTATGGCAATTCAGATGATGCTGATCGGCTTGGGTTGGCAAGTCTATCTAATGACCGAAAGCGCTATGGCGCTCGGCTGGGTCGGTTTAGCACGTTATGTACCGCAGATTCTATTTACCCTTCACGCGGGCGATATTGCTGACCGATACGATCGACATAAGGTGATGATATGGAGCCGGGTGCTGCTGTTAATAACCATTGGCGCGCTCTCCTACACCAGTTTCACAGAGACCATTACAGAAGAGATTATCTACATCGCCTGCTTCATGCTCGGTGTCTCTAGAACATTCAGCATGCCTGCGGGACAAGCGATGGTACCAAATCTAGTACCGCGCCAGCTTTTGACTCAAGCGATGACACTGACCGCTTCAGCTCGTGAAAGCATTACGATAGTCGGTCCCGCTCTGGGGGGCGTCATCTATATTCTTGGAGCCGGCACTCTGTATGCCACCAGCATGCTGTTCGTCTTGATCTCAATTGTGACCCTGTTTGGCATGAAAGATACGGCCATCAAGCGAGACCGAAGCGAGCAACGTCGTAAAGAGTTGTTTGAGGGATTTGTTCACGTTTGGCGCAATAAACCGGTATGGGGATCCTTAATGCTCGATACACTTGCTGTATTAATCGGCAGCGTGACCGCGCTTCTACCGATGATTGCACACGATATCCTGCAGACCGACTCAGTCGGGTTAGGCCTGTTAAGAAGTGCGCCAGCGGCCGGTGCCGTCGCGATGTCGCTTTTGCTCGCAAAATACCCGATTCAACGACACACAGGGCGCTGGCTCTATGCGGCCGTTTGGGTCTTTGGCTTAGGTACTTTGGTATTCGGCTTCTCTGAAGTGATGTGGATATCGTTAACCGCTCTGTTTATTCTTGGGGCCGCAGATATGATCAGTGTCGTGATTCGCTCGACACTGGTTCAAGTTGAAACACCCGATGAGATGCGTGGACGTGTCAGCGCAGTTAACTCCCTCTTTATTGGGACCTCGAATCAACTGGGTGAGTTCGAATCCGGTGCGCTCGCAGCCTGGGTTGGCGCAGCACCCTCAATCCTATTTGGGGGCTTTGGCACCCTAGCTCTGGTGGCACTTTGGATCCCACTCTACCCTACCCTTTGGAATCGAGATCATCTCGTGACACCTGAATCAAAATCGAAAGAATAGAGCCTGAAGGACATAAAAAGGGGCCCGAAGGCCCCTTTATTAGCGACTGCGATCTTATCGATCTAACAGTTCAATCCAGTGGTTAACCGGTACCGGTGAGGCCGTTTCAATATGTAACTGACACCCAATATTAGCGGTAGCGATCTGCGTCGGATTATCCCCAGTCAGTGCTTCAACCTTGTTAGCCAGCAGTTTTTGGCTGATCTCCGGTTGAAGAATCGAATAGGTACCTGCGGAGCCACAACAAAGGTGTTTATCCTTAGTTTTAGCCAGATCAAAGCCCACTTTCTCTAGAACTTTTTCTACAGATCCACTCTGCTTCATAGCGTGTTGCAGAGTACAAGGGCAGTGGAACGCGATCTTTTCACCCTCAGTGGATGGAGCCAGTGGTGACAGATCTTCAGCCAGTAAAACTGCACTGATATCTTTCGTCATTTCACTCACGCGTTTGGCTTTTTCAGCGTAATCCGGATCATCTCTTAATAGATGTCCATACTCCTGAACCATGGCACCACAACCCGAAGCTGTCATCACAATGGCTTCACAGCCACCTTCAATCGCTGGCCACCACGCATCAATGTTATTACGCATCTCATTGAGGCCGGCATCGTGCGCAGACAGGTGATAATTGACTGCCCCACAACAACCCGCTTGTGGTGCTTCAACCAGAGTGATTCCTAGCTTATCCAACACTCGAGCCGTTGCTGCATTTGTATTGGGTGCAGCACTGGGTTGAGCACAACCTGCTAATGCCATCATCACTCGTGCATGACGTTTGGCTGGCCAGGGAGACGCTTTGCGTTTAGGGGGAACTTTTTTACCCAAAGCACCCGGTAGTATTGGCTTAAACACCTGACCCACTTTGAGCAGTGGACCAAAACGATTCGCGTGAGGCAAAACCTGTCGTAATCCCCATCGCACCACTTTCTCGGTAACGGGACGATCCAGTTTCTTCTCAACAATACCACGACCAATATCGACTAAACGTCCATATTGAACACCGGAGGGACAAGTCGTCTCACATGAACGGCAAGTTAGACAGCGATCTAAATGTGTCCGAGTTTTTTCGGTCACCTCATCGGTCTCTAACAACTGTTTTATTAAATAGATGCGACCACGTGGACCGTCTCGCTCGTCATTCAACTCTTGATAGGTTGGACAGGTCGCTGTACAGAAACCACAGTGTACGCAGCTACGCAGAATCTCTTCTGCCTCTTGACCTTCAGGCGTGGCGAGGAAGGTTTGAACGATATTCGTTTTCATTGCACTAACTCCTACAACCAACCAAACGCACGACCAGGATTGAATACACCCTGCGGATCAACAGACGCTTTAATACGTTGTTGAAGTGATTGAATGGATGGGTTAACAGGATGAAGTACTTCGTCAGTACGATCACCACCCCGGTAGAGTGAAACCTGACCACCAGTACTCTCTGCAAGAGCCACCATACGATCAAAACTGTGATCTCCGACATACCAGCGTTCAGCGCCACCCCAGTTGATCAGTGAATCACCCTCAATGGGTAGGACATCCGCACTGCTCTTCATGGAGAAACGCCAGACTTTGTCAGCATTAAAAATAGCCAGCTGCTGGTCTTGAAGATCGGACCAAAGAGCTAAGGCAACATCAGACGCAAGTTCCTCACCACCCCAACTTTTAGCCGTAGCATCAACCGCAGAGGCCGCACCTGCCAGACGGACATACAGCTCACCGCTACTCCAATAAGCCGCCGTAATAGGCTTAGGCTGACCTGACATTGAGTTCATGCGCTGAATCGCTTCAGCTTGATCCATCGTGAATTTTAAAGTGCGAGTAGTCGCGGGTTTAGGTAGGACTTTTAACGAGATCTCAGTCATTAGGCCTAATCCACCCATCGCACCTGCTTGCAAACGAGAGAGATCGTAACCGGCTACATTCTTCATGACCTGACCACC
>CATEEE010000053.1 GCA_949499045.1 Marinobacterium sp. xm-d-530
CCCCCTAAACCAAACCCGAGGCTAGAGTGCAGAGCCTGTGCCCTACCCTCACTTCCAGCCGGAAAGAGCTGCTGCACAATACGAATACCACTGGCATGAAGAACCGCAAAACTGGCCGCATGAAGCAGTTGTGAGAGTATGATAATTAACAGGGAATCAGATAACGTTGCCATCATTAACCAGCGAAGCACTGCCAACATCAAACTCGCAATAAAGACACTTACCAGCGAAAAGCGTTGCCACAATTTGTGCAACACCGCGAACATCGCTATCTCGGCTAGAACACCTAATGACCATAATAAACCTATGGATAAGCCGCTGTACCCCTCTTGTTGAAGCAGAAGCGTGTAAAAACCGTTGTACGGACCATGAGCCAGTTGTGCAAAAAAGATTAGCGCAAAGAACTGTATCACCTCTGGGCGTCTCATCAGGTTTGCAAAAGAGACACCTTTGGCTGAATTGATCGGTGCCGCTGCAGGCTTGGGAACTATCCAAGTCGCAAAGTAGATGGCGATCAATACCACCAACAACCCAATTGGGACCCACTCGATCTGATCGTCAATGAACAACTCACCACCTATTAGGGTAGCGGCAATGAATCCAACGGACCCCCACAACCGAATTTTCCCATAGCGATCTCGCTTCTCACCTAGATGACTTAAGGTCACTACCTCAAATTGCGGCAAAATAGCATTCCAGAAAAATGAGAAGCAGAGCATCGCAAGTAGAAGCGGCCAAAACCCCTCAATGAAAAGCACAGGAATAAAGGCCAACACGGCCAACAGCGCACCCAGCTTTACAACACGCATGCGTTCCATATGACGATCAGCCACATAGCCCCAAATACTGGGGGCATAGAGCCTAGAGAGGTGAAATGCCCCCAATAAGAGTCCAATCTCCTCAGCGTTGAAACCTTCGTGGCTAAGGTATGGAGCCCAGAAAGGCATCACCACTCCCAATAGAGAGAAGAAGGTGTAATAGAAGAGTGAAAGTCTTAACTCTAGGCGCATCGTTAATTGCGCTCACCGAGTATGAGGCGTAAACCAAATAGCAGATAAACGGAGCCACTCAATCCGTCTAAAGCCCTGACTACGCCTCTATTGAAAAGGAGATGACGGGCTCGATGGACGCCTAACACCAAACCACCCTGCCAGACCATGGCAATGCAAAAATGGATCAATGCCATCATCAAAGACTGAAGCAGTGGTGAATAGCCAGACACCAAAAACTGCGGTAACAGCGCCATATAGAATAGTAAGGTTTTAGGGTTTAACAGATTATTGAGGAAGCCTTGATAGAAGGCCGATCGCATAGCACTTGGCTCAGCAACTGATTCCAAAACCAGTGCTCGCCCCTTCCAAAAATCTTTAAACGCATGCAACGACAGATAGATCAAATAGCCTGCACCGATTATCTGCATGAACATGAAAAGCGTTTCTGAACTGGCCAAGATGGCAGAGACACCTAATGCACTCAAGGCACCGTGTACAAAGAGTCCTAAACAGATTCCCAGACTGGCTAAAAAACCTTGGCGTTGACTGCTAATAGAGCGTCTTAATACCATCATCGTATCGACACCAGGCGTGAGTGTTAACAGGGTAATGGCTACAAGAAACGGGATCCATGGAAAGAGTTCAAGCATTAAAAAAGCCCAGTGCAATAACAAGAATTTGTTATAACATCTGGGCTTAGCGGGAGCTAGTCGATATTAAGAGAAATCGAGTGGACGCTCACCGTTCTCATCACGAATCCAAGTTGGTAGACCCATGTGATTGAGGTGGTTTAGGAATGGACGTGGATCCAACTCCTCTACGTTAACCATCGTTTTACAATCCCATTCACCGGTCGCAATCAACAGTGCTGCAGCAACAGGTGGAACACCCGCAGTGTAAGAGATACCTTGGCTACCGACCTCGTTGTAGGCATCTTTATGGTCTGCAACGTTGTAGATAAACACTTCACGCTCTTGACCATCTTTAGTCCCTTTCACCTGATCACCAATACAGGTTTTACCCGTGTAGTTAGGTGCCAAAGAGGCTGGATCAGGGAGACAGGCTTTAACCACTTTAAGTGGCACGACACTCTGTCCTTCTGCGGTTTCAATAGGCTGTTCAGAGAGCAGACCTAAGCTTTTAAGAACGGTGAAAACTGTGATGTAACGCTCACCAAAGCCCATCCAGAAACGAACGTTAGGACAGCCTAAGTTCGCTGATAGTGAGTGGATCTCATCATGACCAGTCATGTAGCTTGTGCGCTCACCGACTACAGGTAGATCGTCGGTACGACTGATCTCAAACATCTGGTTGGTTTGCCACTGATTGTTCTGCCAAGAGTAGACACGTCCGGTGAATTCACGGAAGTTGATCTCAGGATCGAAGTTAGTCGCGAACCAGTGACCATGGTCGCCGGCATTGATGTCAATGATGTCGACCGACTCGAGCGTATCAAAGTACTCATTTTTAGCCAGTGCCGCGTAAGCGTTCACGACACCTGGATCAAAACCACAACCCAAAATGACCGTAGTCCCCGTCTCTTTACAACGCTCACGACGTTTCCACTCATAGTTACCGTACCAAGGTGGATTTTCACAAATTTTAAGTGGGTCTTCATGAATGGCGGTATCTAGATAAGCGACACCGGTTTCAATACAGGCTTCGAGTACAGACATATTGACGAAGGCTGAGCCGACATTCAGCACAATTTCAGAGTCAGTCGCTTTGATCAATGCAATCGTCGCAGCCGTATCCATCGCATCCAGTGCATGAGCCGTTAACTTGCCATCCACTTTCATTGCACCCTTCTCATGGATGCTGTCGATGATCGCGTCACACTTCGATTTGGTTCTTGAAGCGATCGCTATATCACCGAAAATATCGTTGTGTTGGGCGCATTTATGCGCCACCACCTGGGCAACACCACCGCCGCCAATAATTAGTACATTTTTTTTCATAAGATCGCGCACTCCGATGCGTTACTTAACACTATTAAGAGAGGTTATCGACAAAGTCCTGATAACCGAATTCACGAATAAGCTTGATCGAACCATCAAGCTCTTTAATGGCTATGGAGGGCATTTTCACGCCGTTAAACCAGTTTTTCTTAACCATGGTGTAGCCGCCAGCATCCTCTATTGAGATACGATCCCCTGCTTTAAGCTCATGATCAAAATTAAACTCACCAAAAATGTCGCCCGCTAGACAGGACTTACCGCACAGTTGATAAGTATGTGCGCCGTCACAAGGCGACATGCGGGCGTCTTCTCGATAGATTAGAAGGTCGAGCATATGGGCTTCAATCGAGCTATCTACAATCGCCAAATGCTTACCGTTATAGAGTGTATCCAACACTGACACTTCGAGTGTTGTACTTTTAGTAATGGCCGCCTCTCCGGGTTCTAAATAGACTTGAACACCATAGGTTTCTGCGAATGACTTCAATCGCTGGCAGAATTGATCAAGCGGGTAGTCATCACCGGTGAAGTGAATACCACCGCCTAGACTGATCCATTTCATTTTAGCGATTAGGTGACCAAAGCGCGCCTCTATGTCACTGAGCATGGTACTGAAACGCTCAAAATCGCCATTTTCACAGTTGTTGTGGAACATGAAACCTGAGATTTTATCGACAACCTTCTCGATACGCTCAGGATCCCACTCACCCAGGCGACTAAATGGACGCGCTGGATCGGCAATGATGAACTCAGACGTTGATATACCCGGATTCACACGCAAGCCGCGCGTTTTATCACGACTCTGCTCTTCAAAACGCTCAAACTGATTGATGGTGTTAAAGATGATCTTGTCACAGTTCAACAGAACCTCTTCAATCTCATGATCGTCATACGCGACTGAGTAGGCGTGCGCTTCACCGGAAAACTTGTCATGCCCCAACTTAACTTCATAGAGTGAAGATGAGGTTGTGCCGTCCATATACTGCGACATTTGATCAAACACCGACCAAGTCGCGAAGCATTTCAGTGCAAGCAGTGATTTAGCACCCGAATGCTCCCGTACGTAGGCGATCTTTTCCATGTTCTTTTGGAGTTTCGATCGGTCGATAAGGTAATAAGGCGTCTTTAACATCATTAAATCTAATTAAAATCTTAGGGCGGATGACAGGCTGAAAGCCTGTCACCGGTAAATACAACTAACTTCGGAGTCGCCGTGACTGGCTTGAGCCTGTCATCGACTGAGGCAGAAACTCCAAAAATTAACGATTAATCTTAAAGCTGACCTAGCACTGGCGTATCAACTGATACATCAGCATTCTGGCCGCGATGGCGTAGAAGATGATCTGCCAAAGTCAGTGCCATCATCGCTTCTGCAATGGGTGTGGCACGAATACCTACACAAGGATCATGACGACCTTTGGTCACCACCTCCACTTCATTACCAAACTTATCAATACTGCGGCCAGGCAGGCGCATGCTTGATGTTGGCTTAAGTGCGATGTGCGCAATGATATCTTGGCCACTAGAGATGCCACCTAAGATCCCACCCGCGTGATTCGAAAGAAAGCCTTCTTTAGTCATCTCGTCGCGATGCTCAGTCCCCTTTTGCGCAACCGAGGCAAACCCATCACCAATCTCCACACCTTTAACAGCGTTAATGCTCATCAGTGAGTGAGCAAGGTCGGCATCCAGTCGATCAAAAATAGGCTCGCCAAGCCCTACAGGAACACCTGAGGCAACGACGGAGATCTTAGCGCCCACTGAGTTACCCTCTTTGCGTAACTCATCCATGTAGACTTCCATTTTTACTGCCGCATCAGCATCCGGTGAGAAGAAGGGGTTATTACCCACTTCATTCCAATCAAACCGAGTGTGATCGATTGCAATTGGACCGAGCTGTGACAGGTAACCGCGGATTTCGATACCCTGCTTAGCAAGCACTTTTTTGGCAATGGCACCCGCTGCAACACGCATTGCGGTCTCACGAGCTGAAGATCGACCACCACCGCGGTAATCACGAATGCCGTACTTGTGGTGATAGGTGTAGTCAGCATGAGCAGGACGGAATTGATCTTTAATGTTGCCGTAATCTTTTGAACGTTGATCGGTATTCTCGATCAGCAAACCGATCGATGTACCGGTTGTCTTACCCTCAAAAACCCCAGAAAGTATCTTTACTTGATCCGGTTCGCGGCGCTGTGTCGTGTGTCGTGACGTGCCCGGTTTACGACGATCAAGGTCCAGTTGAAGATCCTCTTCACACAATTCAATCCCTGGAGGACAGCCATCAACAATGGCACCCAGCGCCGGGCCATGGCTCTCGCCGAAGGTAGTGATGGTGAAAAGTTTTCCGTATGTATTACCGGACATTGTCCTAATCCTTTTATTTGAGCCAAGGCTCAGTCATTAAATAAATTCTTGATGGGCACGAAGACTGGGCGCGTCGATCACAAAGACCCCATTGCCGCCTTGATCAAGTTCGACCCATATCAATGGAAGCTCTGGGTAGGCCTGCATTAGATGCACCTCAGAGTTACCCACTTCCACAACCAGCAAACCTTGCTCACTTAAGTGACGGCCCGCCTCTTTAAGAATTCGGCGAGTAATATCTAAACCATCATCACCAGAGCCTAGCGCCATTGCTGGCTCATGCTGATATTCAGCGGGCATTGAAGCCACATCTGGCGCATCTACGTACGGCGGATTGGTGACGATTAGATCGTAGACCTCACCTTCTAAATGGTTAAATAGATCACTGTGAACAACACGCACACGATCTTCCATCTCATGTCGTACCACATTGATCTTAGCAACGGCTAATGCATCTTCAGATAGATCCGCAAGATCTACTTCAGCTTGATCAAAAGCGTAAGCACAGGCGATACCGATACAACCACTGCCGGTGCAAAGATCCAGAACGCGCTCGACATCTACATCGCCCAGCCAGGGCTGAAACTGCTGTTCAATTAATTGTGCTATTGGTGAGCGCGGTACCAAGACACGCTCATCAACCGTGAACGGCAATCCCATAAACCAAGCCTCACCGGTAATATACGGTAAGGGTTTACGTTGTTGGCAGCGCTGCTGTACAAAATCAATGATACGCGCTTTTTCAGATGGCAGAAGTTTTGCATCTAACAGTTCAACTGAACTGTCCCAAGGAAGATCCACCGCATTAAACACTAATTGCAGCGCCTCATCCCAAGCTTCTACATGACCATGGCCAAAATAGACTTGATGACGGTTCATCTCACTGAGTGTCCAGCGAACATAATCGCGAAGTGTGAGAAGTTGTTCGATCACTGCTTGATCTGAGCTCATAGCTGACCTGATAATATCCGAATCAAAAGTAGCCATAGTTTACCTGTAATCAACATGTCTGATAAGAGTGATACGATCAGTGATTTCGCTTCTCTAAAGGAGCTTTTAAAGGATGTGACGCCGATTGAGCAGAATCGCGCCGATATTCAACGCCCTATTAACAAACCAGATGAGGGCTCGATTGAATATCGTCGACTGGCGGCTGCCGAAAAAGAGGAGCTCATCGTCGATGGGCTAAACTCTACTCATCACGAGTTACTCAGTGCCGAAGAGAGCATTTTGTTTGCAGTACCGGGGGTTCAACTGAAGTTGATTAAGCGGATGCAATCAGGGCACTTAGGTTGGGATGCTGGTCTGGATCTGCACGGTTTTACCGTTGATCAAGCACGTAATGAGTTACATCTTTTTGTTAGGGATTGTCGCAAGCAGGGCCTGAAATCGATCCTGATCGTGCACGGTAAATCTTATACTGACCCTAACAAACCCGCTCTTCTTAAAACCTACGTCAGCGAGTGGCTACAGCAAACAGACGGTGTGTTAGCGTTCTGCTCGGCTCAACCAAAAGATGGCGGTACCGGAGCACTCTACGTGCTTCTTAAATCTGATGAGCAACATAAATCCAACCGGTAAACCTTTACCCAAGGGAGACATTGGCGTATGTTTGCCCGCTTAGTTGTTAACAGGCATAAAAAGGCCTGAGTAAGGAAATAGAGTCATGGAAAAAGCCTACGAAAACATCATTGAAGCGATTGGCGAAGATCTAAACCGCGAAGGCTTGTTAGATACGCCAAAACGCGCTGCAAAGGCGATGAAGTTTCTGACCAAAGGCTACGAGCAGTCACTCGAAGAGGTTGTTAACGGTGCGCTTTTCCCATCCGACAACTCTGAAATGGTGCTCGTGAAAAACATTGAGATCTACTCAATGTGTGAACACCACCTTCTCCCTTTCATTGGCAAAGCCCACGTTGCCTACATCCCCCAGGGTAAAGTGATTGGCCTTTCGAAAATAGCACGTATCGTCGATATGTACGCACGCCGTCTTCAGATCCAAGAGAACATGACTAAAGAGATTGCCGAGGCCCTGCAAGAGGTAACCGGCGCACTGGGGGTAGGTGTTGTCATTGAAGCGCAACACATGTGCATGATGATGCGCGGTGTCGAGAAGCAAAATGCGATGATGAAGACATCTATGATGCTTGGCAGCTTCCGCTCTAATCCAGCTACACGTGCTGAATTTCTGTCACTGGTAAACTAATCACATTGACCCTGGTATCTGACTTCCTGTCTGTCACCAGGGTAGTGCTTTACTTCGCAATCACGACCAATGCGGATTGATCTGCACCCAGCACACTGGGAGCCAATGCTCCTAAGCCATGCGCCTCAAACTGGTCGACTCTCACTCCCGCCCTGTCAACAAGATAAGACGCTACACGCTCAGCTAAGCGCTTAGACTCCTGTTCCGCAATACCCTGATCAATGCCCTGTTGATGCCCCACTATTCGAATAGGCGAGCTGTTCTTCTGTAGGTGATCAGCTAACAACTTGAGGGTTGGCTCATCTGTATCTGGGAGCTTAACCCAACCTCGATCAACCAATAACTCTAACCAAGGTACCGCCTGTTCAGCTTCAGTGATTTGATCTAGGTGCAAATAGACTCGTCGGTTACCGCGTCTTACCGCATAAGCGGCAAGATATTGGTCATCCAGCTCAGCAGCAAAATAGCGCTGATAATCGTCACGACCATAGAGGTCGGCATTATTAAATAGATCATTCGCCCAGATATTACTGGTTCCGCAATCGCGACCCTCACACTCAAAAAGGATCTCCCCTTTCTGAGAGATCACCTGATCTCGAAGGCGCTGTAACAGCTCATTGGGATCAAATGATTTGGGCATCTCCCAAGTTGTTCGCGTCAGTTGACCGGAAAGTTGCTGCTCCTTATCAATACGGACATCTCGATTAATTTTAACGACAGCGCCTAAAGGAAAACGGTAATTACGAACAGTCTGGGCTGTCTGTTTGTCGAGCTCAGCGGACTGATCAATAATGATGCCCTTTGGCAGTGGGGCCGCTTCATTGGCAAACGCCATGGAAGAGAATAGAAACAGAGGTAACACTCGCAGTAACACTAACCTAATCATTCAATACACTCACTCAACCAAAAAACTCATTAAATGTCGCAGCCATCAATGGCACAACCTCATCCTCTAAGTGTAGATGATGCCCACCAGGCATCCATCTGAACTTACTATTTTTTACGAAGGGTAAGCGTGCTTGGGTCAGCTCCTGACTCAAACCTGATTGCCCTGCAATCACCATAACCTGCGACTCTATTCGAGCAAGAGCACTACAAACCTGCTCCTCAGTTAAGCGCACTGAAGAGCGCAGTTTAAGTCTGGGATCTACACGCATTCTAAGCTCACCATTGGGCAGTTGCTCACTACTGCGCACGACCAAACGCTCGGCCGCATCCAAGGGAACAGGAAAGCGACCGGTTGCTCTTAACTTCGTCAGCAACCCTTTGGATTTGGGGGAGGCCTGTTTTTGGTTCGATAAATTATCCGTAATCGACTGGCTTAAATTCTCGCTAAATTGCTCTGGTGAATGGGTAAACGGAGCTAGATTTTCAATCAAGCCAAGCATCAACACCTGATCAGGGAACGCCCCCGCGTAAAGTGAAGCCACACCGGCTCCAAGGGAGTGCGCCAGTATCCGAATTGCTCCCTCGGGTTGAAGTTGACACTTCACCGCATGAAGATCCTCAACATAGCCCCAAATGGGATAGCCCGAATCAGCACTGCGCCAGTCCGATTGCCCATGACCCGCCATATCGATTGCAACGACGCGAAAACCGCACAAGAGCGGCGCTAATTTATAGTAACTCTCAGCGTTATCTAACCAACCATGCAGTGCTAAGATCAAAGGTTGATCATCATCACCCCACTGCAGCGCCGTAATGGTTCGGTTGTGTACGCTAAAGCTAAGCTCTTTTGGATTAATCATGCCGACATCAAGAAGTGAAAAGCCCTTGAATCAGAGCTGATGAGTAAACTGAGCAATGGAGCGACCTAACCCAGCTGCTGGAAGATCGCAATCGATCACCTCAAGCTGGGCTGGCATAAACCCAATCCCAAAGCGACTTTCACCCTCTACGAGCGAACTGTATAGGCGACCGACCAGTGGCATATGTGTTACCAATAAAACCGTGCTCTCATCAGGTAGTAATTGAAGATAGTTTAACACGGTCTCGGGATCACCCTCAGGTGTAATCAGATCAAGAAGAGTGCCCTTCTGACTGGGCAATAGAATGGATAATGTCTGCTGAGTACGCTGATAGGGGCTGACAAAGATATGGGTCACTTCATCTAAATAGGGTTGCAGTCTTTCGGGGCAATTACGAAGTGACGCCTCGCCATAGGGCGTTAACTGACGTGATTCATCAGGGAAGCCTGGGGTAGCTTCTGCATGACGCATCAGTAGGATTCGCATGATCAGGAGCCCGAAAGCGTAAACTCTACATCGGCACTGTGAGCACCTTCCATCATCTTTCCGATGACCACTTTGACCGGAGCATCATTAAAGACCACCTCGTAAAGACCTCGCACCAGCGGCATATAGACATCTTGCTGCTCCGCATGCTCACTCACCAATTTCAGTGTATTGACGCCCTCAGCGACCTCACCCAATTCGGCGACCGCTTGATCCAAAGATTTACCCTGGCCCAATGCATAACCGACTCGATAATTACGAGAGAGTGGTGATAGACAGGTCACGACCAAGTCACCAACACCCGCCAAACCAAGGAAAGTTAATGGATTAGCACCCATACTCACCGCAAGACGACTCATCTCAGCAAGAGAGCGAGTAATCAACATACTTTTGGTGTTTTCACCCATACCCAATGCTGCACTCATACCGGAAGCAATGGCATAGATGTTCTTCAAAGTGCCACCGAGTTCAACACCGAATGTGTCACCACTGGCGTAAACACGGAAATAGCTCGACTGCAGAAGATCTTGAACCGTCACTCGGAGATTTTCATCGGTGCTCGCAATAACCGTAGCAGTTAGTTCACGTTTGGCAATCTCTTTTGCCAAGTTAGGACCGCTAATCACACCAGAGCGATGATCCGGACACTCCTGCTCCAGAATTTGACTCATTAAGCTGAAGCTAACGGCCTCGATGCCTTTAGTCGTACTGACAATCAATTGGTCCATTTTGAGGTAGGGTTTAGCTTCATTGAGAACCGCACGAAAACCACTACTAGGGATCGCAATAAAGACAACCTGAGCATCTTTCAGTGCCGATTCAATATCATCGGTTGCCGACAAAGAATCAGCCAATGGGTAATTTGGCACATAACGATCATTGCAGCGTTTCTGATTAATATCATTGGCCAGTTCAGAACGACGCACCCACAGTGAGGTCGGGATACCCTTCTCAGCTGTCATATTGGCGATGACTGTGCCGAAACTACCCCCACCTAACACGGCAACCTTAGTGACTGTTTGCATTATCTCTACCTAACCTAAGGAGTCTAAAATTCGTTCAACCAACTTGAACAACATCGCAATCACATACCAAGAGGTGATCGCTGCAACGAGAAATAGGATCAGTTGAACCAGATCTCCACTGTTGCTGAAGCCTAGCAAGCCAATGACTGCAAAAAACGCACTGACAATCATGGAAACTATTTTTTGAATACCCGCTAGGCCGTGACGATCCTCGCTCATTAACTGCGAGACTCCTTATCGCTACTCTCTTCTGTAATATCTAAATCCAGCTGTTCTTCGCTTAATTCGGCAGATGCTTCAAGTGGTAACACATCAATCTCACCAGCCGTCTCTTCTGATGAAACGTCAGTTAGCTCAACTGACTCATTTGCTACCGGCTCTTCAGCGACTGGAGCGTCAACCGTTTCTGTTTCAATAGCATCCATTTCATTAGGCGCAGATTCAACACTCTCTTCCACGGTCACACTGCTGGGATCTACCAACAACTCCGCTTCAGGGTGAATACAGTTCAACTTAACACCTGTCATCGATTCAATGTCAGGGATCAGGAAGGAATCATCTTCACAGGCAAAACAGATCGATTCACCTGTTGCCCCTGCACGACCGGTTCGACCAATACGGTGAACGTAGTCATCTGCATCTTCAGGAAGCTGATAGTTAACAACGTGGCTTACACCATCAATATGAATACCGCGGCCTGCAACGTCGGTAGCGACTAACACTTCGATCTTGCCACTGCGGAAACCCTCTAGGGTTTTGATGCGTTTATTCTGTGGAATCTCACCTGACATCATAGCCGCTTTAACACCGTCCTTTTCTAGACGCTCTGCCAATTTACGTGTCTCATGACGACGGTTACAGAATACAATCGCTTTCTCAACGCCATTGATGCGTAGATAGTTGCGCAGCAAGTTGTACTTCTCATCACTTGAGACAAGAAATACCGTTTGAGAAACATTATCCGTTGTTTGATGCTCTGATTCGATCTCAATAGTGACAGGATCACGTGTCCACTGTGCCGCCAAACGCATGATCTCATCGGTGAAGGTTGCACTGTAGAGCAGTGTTTGACGTTCAGCCCCTTTACGTGGAGTTGAACGAATGATGGTACGAACATCAGGGATGAAGCCCATGCTCAACATGCGATCCGCTTCATCTAGCACCAACACCTCTACGTTGTAGAGATCAATATCCTGATTTCTAACGAAATCGATCAAACGACCCGGTGTTGCCACCAATATATCGACAGGCGCTTTTGCTAGTGCAGCTCGCTGTACGTCATAGTCCATGCCGCCTACCAGTGAGACGATGCTTAGACCAGTATATTTACATAGACCATCTGCATCGGCTGCAATTTGAAGCGCCAATTCGCGTGTTGGAGCAATGATCAACGCACGCGGCTCACCCTTACGAGGCTCAACATCTAGCTTAAAGTCGAGTAGATCGGTAATGATCCCGATCAGAAATGCGGCGGTTTTACCGGTACCCGTCTGAGCTTTACCAATGATGTCACGGCCTTGCAGTGCAGGCTTGATGGTTGCCGCTTGAATCGGTGTTGCGTACTCAAAACCAAGTTCATGAATACCGCGCATCAAAGAGTCGGGTAGATAAAAATCGTGGAATCGATCTTTATCGTCTTGTGGCTCCACAACAAACTGATCAAGGCTCCACTCTTGCGAGCGACGAGGCTTATCATCACGGGTTTTGCGGGGACGACGGCGCTGATTACGGCGGCGCTTATCATTTGAATCTTGGTTATCTTGTTGCTGTTCTGGATTTGTTTCTGTAGTCAAAATCAGGATCTCTCAATCAATAGATCATTCAAAATTTCGCGCAAAAGGAGGAAGCGCATCGATCAACTGCTGTCCGTAACGACGAGTTACTACACGTCTATCAAGAAGGACAACACGACCGGAATCATTCTCCGTGCGCAGTAATCTGCCTGCCGCTTGAGTTAGTTTTATAGAGGCTGCGGGAACACTTATCTCCATGAAAGGGTTACCACCGCGGGCTTCTATCCACTCAGCCAAGGTTGCATCCACAGGATCATCTGGAACGCTGAAAGGCAACTTGGTAATGATAACATCTTTTAGGTAGTGACCGGGTAGATCTACACCCTCAGCAAATGAAGCCAGTCCAAAAATAACACTGGGCTCGTCACGATCAATTCTCGCTTTGTGCTCAACCAGCATCGCCTGCTTACTGAGTTCACCTTGAACGGTTAGACGGGACAGAAGCTTTGTATCAATCAACTCTTCGACTCGACGCATTTGGCGCCAAGAGGTGAACAGAACCAAGACCGAGGTTAAGGTCGGCAACTCCCTGTTCAGCCAATCAGCAATCTCTTCAGTGTGCAGATCCGCTTTGGAGGGGTCGAACTGCATTTTAGGCACATGCAGAACTGCCTTATTGGCATAATCAAATGGGCTAGGCATTCGCAAGGCCGGCGTATCCAAAGGCAAACCTAACTGAGTAAAAAGCGAATCAAATCGCCCTAAGGCTGTCAGAGTTGCTGAGGTTAATACCGCTCCAAAACACTGACCCCAAAGTAGATCTTGAAGATGGTGTTGCGCTGAAACTGGTGCACTGTGGAGTTCAATATCGCGCCCCGCTTCCGATTCGTGGCGAACCAACCATCTAGCCACTTTATCCTCTTCATTTTCAATATCTTGAGAGAAGCTTCTACAAAGCCACATCATCTTTTGAACGCGACTAAATTGCGTACTCAATGGCGGTAACCAACGCTCTCCAATCCCCTTATCGAGAGCGGATTCTTCATCTTCCATCGCCCCTTTGAGCGCATTAATAATCTTCTCTAACTGTGGGTCAACCTGCGATAGAAACTGAGCTAATTCATGGGTAAGGCTAGCTAAACTGTCAGGCACCCTACCTTGCGGATAACGCAATCTGCGTTCATCAACCGGCAGTGGCAAGAACTGTTCAGAGACTAAATCATCTAGACGCTGAAGATGTCCTTGAACCACATTAAGGCTCGATTGAATGCGACTGATAGGATCTTGCAAAACCAACGCAGAATTCGCTTCATCCAACAACCCTTTCAATTGACGTTCTAGTGTCTTGAACGCCTTCTCACTCCCTTTAACACGCATGGAAAGTGCAAAGTGATTGGTCGCCTTGTCACTTAGATGATGTCCCTCATCGAAGATGTAGATAGAATCGGCCGGCTCAGGAAGGATTGCTCCCCCGCCTAAAGCCAAGTCAGCAAGAACCAAATCGTGATTGACCACCAACAGATCCGTTGTCTCAATATCGGCTCTGGCTCGATAGAATGGGCAAGCGTTAAAATGAGCACAGCGGCGATTGGTACACTGCATATGGTCTGATGTAAGCGGCATCCAAGTCTCGTCGTCAAGGTTACGCTCTAGTTCATCCCGATCCCCTTTCCAACGACCACTGGCAAACTCATCCAATAGAGTGCTGTACTCTTTGATCTGCTCTGGCCCTAACACCTGAGCCATCTCGTCTTCGAAAAGAGCAGACTGTGACAGATCCTGTTGATTATCTAAAAGGGACTCTAATCGACTGACACAAAGGTAGCGCCTACGCCCTTTGGCAATCTCATATTTAAACTCAATACCGGCGTGCTCAGCCAACTCAGGAAGATCTTTGAGTAAAAGCTGCTCCTGAAGGGCAACGGTAGCGGTCGAGATAATAAGCGTTTTACCTTTGGCTTGTGCAATCGGAAGAGCCGCTAATAGATAAGCGATCGTTTTACCGGTACCCGTACCAGCCTCTACAGCAACCAAATGGTTTTCACCCAAACGCTGACCCGAGTCATCCGACAAGATGCCACCCAATTGCCGTGCGACCGCTGCAATCATATGCTTTTGTGCATAACGAGCTTTTAGATCGCGGGCATTAAGGAAGGCGCGGTAAGCGGTCTGGATGCTGGTTTGGGTCTCTTTATTAAGCACATAGCCTCCTAATCAGTTGGCCATCATACAAAAATACTGGATATACAAACAGAAAAAACTTGACGACATTTAATATACTGTATAAAAATACAAATACTGAATAAACAGACAGTCATTTAAATTCCGATTATCACTGTCATAGGGGGCGTTTATGAAGCTTACAAATCGTCAAGAAGAAGTGTTGGATTGCATCCGTCGCCATATTGATGAAACAGGATTTCCACCAACACGTGTCGATATTGCACGTGATTTAGGTTTTAAATCGGCCAATGCAGCTGAGGAACACCTCAAAGCTTTAGCTCGAAAAGGGGCGATTGAGATGATCCCTGGCACCTCTCGCGGTATCCGTATCGTCGGCACAGAGGAGGAGCAAGAGGGACTAGCCATCATCGGTCAGGTTGCAGCAGGTGAACCTATCCTAGCTGAACAACACATCGATGATTACTGCACCATCAGTTCAGACTTCTTTAGGCCAAGGGCTGACTACCTCCTCCGTGTACGCGGCATGAGTATGAAAGATATCGGCATTATGGATGGCGATCTGCTAGCAGTTCACCAAACACACGAAGCTCGTGAGGGTCAGATTGTGGTCGCACGTGTCGGTGAAGATGTCACTGTAAAACGCTTCCACCGCGATGGTCATATGGTCTATCTGATCGCCGAAAACGAAGAGTTCGACCCAATCAAGGTGGATCTTCGTGAGGAGCATTTAACTATCGAAGGCTTGGGTGTTGGCGTTATTCGTCAACAGAACGACTTTTAAAGGTAATAACCATGTTTGCTTATAATCAAGTTGAACAGAATGATACGGGTCTTAAACCACTGGTTTTGACCGAGCTGGTCCAGCACTCCTCGCAGGTTAACCTGAACACCATGCTGCTACCGATGATGGCTTCACTGAGTCAGAAAGAGAGCTGGCTGGTGATGCTAGAGCCACCAAAATCATTGACCAAGCAGGTGCTCGAAGATGCCGGCATCGACTTGAGGAAAGTTTGGATACTTCGTCGTGATAAGCGTCATGGTTTGGATAAATTGGCTCAACGCGCTCTGCAAGCAGGCACATGCCACACCCTGATCTGCTGGCATAACGACCCTTCAGATGATGCGTTGGTCAGCCAATTAAAACGCACTCAAATCTCCAGTGAAACTGAGTGTCTATTGGTACGAAAAAAGATTTAGCCTCCCCCTTTGCTACGATGTAGCAAAGACCCCCATAGCCGCTCATTGAGCGGCTTTTTTATTTAGCTTGAATCAAACCCTTAAGCATCATACGCTCCATAGAGGAATACCACTCTATAAGGAGAACCATGTGGGATCGCATAAACCCAATCAGCAGCCTTACCTGTTAACCGATTTCCCCATCCAAACTCTGGATAAGATCCGTTATGCGGATACCGATCGTCAGGGCCACGTTAACAATGCCGTATTCAGCACCTATTTAGAGACCGGTCGTGTAGAGTTTCTTTACGACCCAAAGGACCCACTCGCTAATGATAACTGCGAATTTGTGATTGCCAGTCTGCATCTTAATTTTCTGAGTGAGATTACCTGGCCAGGACGTTTAGATATTGGAACGGGTGTGACCCGAGTAGGCACCAGTTCATTTGGTCTTTACCAAGTACTGTTTCAAGATGAAATCTGTGTAGCGACAGCAGAGACGACCATTGTCCAGATGGACGTCAGCAGCCGAAAATCAGCTCCACTTGGTGACGCAACAAGACACTATCTGAATGATCATCTATTTGTGAAGGGTGTTGATACAAAGGGAATGAACTGAACTCACCACTCTTGAGCGTTAGAGCGATGCCTTTGGATCATCGCTCTTAACTGCTCAAACCAACCCTGAAGTTGGGTCTCAAGCTGCTCTTCAAGTGTCGACTCTTTAGCTAAATCTTTAATCGCTATTTCAGACTGGCTCGCTGTCTCTTGCTGAGGTAGCAAGGGTTTATGAATGGACTTGTTGGCACTAATCATCTTGAATAACCAACTACTGGAATCCTGACAGAGAAGCGACATCTCATCCAATTCACTGGAGGTGATTGCTTGCTGTTGAAAGGCCTGACTCAATTCAGAGAGTGTCGCCTGAGTGAGTAAGACACGTTCACGTTCCGCTAACTCATTAAGATAGGCTTTGTAGGCACTGTCTAGGTGAAACAGTGCTGCCTCCTGCAGGCCGCGTAGTTTCATACGATTGGGGAAATCGTTGCTCGACTCATTATTGATACCCCCCAGCGCGTATTGAGCAAACGCGAG
>CATEEE010000054.1 GCA_949499045.1 Marinobacterium sp. xm-d-530
AGCAAGCTTCAGAATAAGTCATTCGATCATTAACGGCTCTTGTTGGCCGTGCGTATCAGATCGCGGATTGCAAACCGCTGCGGTGATAGGGTATCAACCAGCTCCTGCTCTAAGGGGTAAGGGTGGCCGGTTATTTGCGCAGCAATGATCTCCGCCGCGATAGGGCAGGTGATCAACCCTTTCGAACCATGCCCCAAACTGACATAGAGACCCTCGAGCCAGGGAGCTGAGTCATTGAACTCGGTACTGGCATCGACGCTTAAACGCTGATACTGCTTAACCAATTTCTCTGTGTCGCACAATGCTCCGACCATCGGCAGATAGTCACGGGTCCCTGCTCGTTGTGATGCTCGTCCAAAGAGATCCTTGTTTTTCACTGCTTCAGACAGCGTGGGTAGCGCTCGTTGTAGAAGATCTAAATTGTGTTGGTGCTCGACCTGTTTTAGGTCCTGAGAGGTGTCATTCACCTTAAATGAGGCGCCAAAACAGTACTGCCCATTCAGAGCAGGTGAAATATACCCCTCACCACACACCACTGTTTTTAAGTTCGGTACCCCCTCAGAAAAGCACCAACTGGTTTGCCCACGAATAGGTTTTAAATCAAGAGTTGCTAACCCTGTTAGTAAGTCTGTCTCATACGCGCTGCAGATAATGACATCAGAATAGACCTCACCGTTGACTAGCCACCGATCGCCGTCGTGATCAAGGGGTTCAATAGTGCAGTTAAAGTGGCAGCGTATGTTGTCGTGCATCAGAAGATAATCGACTAGCTTAGGAGGAGATGCCCAACCCGCGTCAGGAAAGAAGAGGGCTGAATGCTTAGTGATCGTTCCCGCCAGATCAGATGCCTCTTCTGCCGATAACGGTTTGATCAGTGACTCTGGATAGTTGTTTGCCTCGATCAACTTCTGCTGCAGTTTTTGATCCTTTTCACTAATGGCTAGCTGTAACACACCACACAGATCAGCGTGCTGTTGGTCATTAAGATTTAACGCCTTGAGCTGATTGACGGTGAACTGCAGGCCGTTTGCGTGTAAGCGAGATGCCACTGTTGGCACAGCCGGCAACTTGGCATAGAGCGCGCCCTGTGGGTTACCCGATCCACCTGTTGCCGGTTGTGCTGATCGTTCATAAACATCAACTTTCATGCCCCGCTCTGCTAGTGCGCGAGCAACGGTGGCGCCTGCAAGTCCAGCACCAATGACCGCACAGGTTGATTGTGTCTGTTGAGATTCTGGTCGCGCTAGCCAAGGTTTGGTGAGTGTCTGGGAGTCATTAGCCTGATTAAATTGGCCATGAATCATCTCTCGCTTTCGTCCAAATCCAGGGATCTTTTTGATCTCAAAACCGACCGATTGAAGACCACGTTTAACGACGCCGGCCGACGTAAATGTGGCAAAGCTAGTACCTTCATAGCTGAGTCTAGCGATCTGCTTGAACAGTCCATCGTGCCACATTTCAGGATTTTTCGACGGCGCAAATCCATCTAGAAACCAGGCATCTACTTTGGCATCGATCTGCGCGAGCTGCTGGGAAGCATCGCCGAATAGAAGCCATAGCTGGACACGTCCGTTGTCGAAGCTTAGCTTGTGAAACCCAGGTAG
>CATEEE010000055.1 GCA_949499045.1 Marinobacterium sp. xm-d-530
CCTTTAAGGTGTTTTACGCAACTTGATGTTCAGGTCACGCAATTGAGCCGCGCTCACTTCACCTGGTGCTTCTGTCATTGGACATGCCGCTGACTGAGTTTTAGGGAAGGCAATTACTTCACGGATAGACGTAGACCCTGTCATCAACATGATCAGACGATCAAGACCGAAAGCAAGACCTGCATGCGGTGGCGCACCGAACTTGAGCGCGTTAAGTAGGAAGCCAAACTTTTCGTCCGCCTCTTCATCACTGATACCCAGTACCTTAAAGACTGCTTTCTGCATCTCCTGGTCGTGAATACGAACCGAACCACCACCAAGCTCACAACCGTTAAGAACCATGTCGTAAGCACGTGACAGCTTACCTTCAGGCTGAGCAATCAGCTCTTCTGGTGAACAGCTAGGTGCTGTGAATGGGTGGTGAAGCGCTGTCATACTGCCATCAGAGTTCTCTTCGAACATTGGGAAATCAACAACCCATAGGGGCGCCCACTCACGCTCAAGCATATTAAGGTCTTCACCGACTTTAATACGCAGCGCACCCAAGGCTTCGTTAACGATGTTCGCTTTATCCGCACCAAAGAAGACAAGATCGCCATCTTTCGCTTCGAGACGCTCCATGATCTGCAGAGCAATCTCTGCACCTAGGAACTTAACGATTGGTGACTGAAGCCCTTCAGCACCAGCGGCAAGATCGTTTACTTTAATCCACGCCAAACCTTTTGCACCGTAGATTGATACATACTTGGTGTACTCATCAATCTGCTTACGAGTCAGCTCAGAACCACCAGGCACTTTAAGCGCTGCTACGCGACCTTTTGGATCAGTTGCCGGGCCGGCAAACACTTTGAAGTCGACACTAGCGACAAGATCAGCCACATCAACCAACTCCATAGGAATACGCAAATCAGGCTTATCAGAACCGAAACGAAGCATCGCCTCAGAGTATGGCATGTGTGGGAAATCGCCGAGATCGATGTTCAACTGATCTTTAAATAGACCACGGATCATGTTTTCAGTGATCGCCATGACCTCATGCTCATCAAGGAATGAGGTCTCAATATCGATCTGTGTGAACTCCGGCTGACGATCTGCACGCAAATCTTCGTCACGGAAACACTTAGCAATCTGGTAGTAACGGTCAAAACCAGAGACCATCAAAAGCTGCTTGAACAGCTGCGGCGACTGCGGAAGAGCGAAGAAGCTACCTTCATGAGTACGGCTAGGCACCAGGTAGTCACGTGCACCTTCTGGGGTTGCGCGAGTAAGAATGGGCGTTTCGATATCTAGGAAGCCTTGATCTTCCAAGTAAGCACGCACCTGGTGTGTCACTTTAGAACGGAATCGAAGCTTCTCTTGAATCTCTGGACGACGAAGATCGACGTAGCGATGACGAAGGCGAACATCTTCACCTACCTGTTGGTGCTCATCCAACTGGAAAGGAGGTGTCTCAGCCTTATTCAGGATGATTAACTCTTTACCTAGAACTTCAATAGCACCTGTTGGCATATCTGAGTTAGTTGTACCTTCTGGACGAGCACGGACTAGACCCTTAACTTCAACAACGAACTCGTTTCGGCAGCTATCCGCTAATGCAAAGCTCTCTTCACGATCTGGATCAAACACAACCTGTGTCAAACCCTCACGATCACGAAGATCTAGAAAGATGACGCCACCATGGTCGCGACGACGGTGCACCCAACCTGCTAGGGTAATTTCTTGTCCAATATGTTCTTCACGAAGATCGCCGCAATAGTGGCTGCGCATAACTCTGCTGTCCTATCTAATAAGACCCGTCTAAACGAGTATTAACTTAAAGGGTTAGGCCTATGGCCGAAAGGCGGGAATTATACCTGAATCAACCAATTCTGACAGGTCTAGCAGGGTATTTTTTGAGGGCAGCGCCGACTGACTGTCGGCGCAGTAGGTTTAGGCTGGTGTAAAAGCCACTTCACCCGTTAACAAGGCATCCAAACGCTCTTTGACAGAGGCCAGCTCATCGGCACTGTAAGGCATTGCTGGCACCTTACCCCACACAGGTCCTGGCCAAGCAGGATCACTCTCCAATCGTGCTATAACATGAATGTGCAATTGGGAAACCATGTTACCTAAATTAGCAACATTCATCTTTTTGGCTCCGAAGATATCGGAAAGTGCTTGAGCGAGAGCGCTGGTCTCCTGCAGCATCTGCTGTTGATCGTCCACACTTAGATGATAGATTTCAGTCATGCCGGCACGGCGAGGGACAAGAATCAGCCAAGGGTACTGGCTATCATTCATCAATAAAACTGAAGATAGAGGGAAATCGCCCAACTTAATCGTATCCGCAGCCAACTGAGCATCTAACTGAAATTCAAGTTCTAATTCATCCATTTCTATATACTCCTCGTAACGACCTAACCTTTTCTTAAATATAGACCAAGCGGATGGAAATTAGGACTCATCAATCGATTAATAGCATTGATAAGCATCGTTGGAATGAACTTAAGGATTCCGACTACCCCTTTTTGCGTCATGAATTCTTGGCCGCGATGGAGAATTCAGGCTCTGTTTCAACTGAACAGGGTTGGCAACCTTGCCACCTAGAGTTGATTGAACAGGGTGAAACGCTTATCTACCTACCCCTCTATATTAAATACCACTCTTGGGGGGAGTATGTTTTTGATCAGAGTTGGGCAAACGCCTTTCATCAGTCCGGTTTAAACTACTACCCAAAACTTTTAAGCGCGATCCCCTTTACCCCGTCAACCGGTCCCAGATGGTTGGGCAAACTTGAACCAGAAGAGGCTTTGCAAAGAATCACCCAGGCGATCAAGACCTTTGCACGCGAATACAAACTAGAGAGCTGGCATCTACTCTATCCCGAAGACTCTTCAATAGAGACCGCTCAGACAAATGATCTTTTGGTAAGAAGCGGTTTGCAGTACCAGTGGTTTAATAGGGAGTATCGTGACTTTAGCCACTTTCTTGAGGGGCTAACCTCTCGAAAGCGCAAAGAGCTGCGCAAAGAGCGTGAAAAGAACCAGGCGTTTGAATTTAAGCATCTTTCAGGCTCAGAGATTACCTCAGATCAGCTTAAGCAGTTTTACGATCTTTACTCTCTCACCTACCTTAAACGTGGTCGAGACCCTTATCTTGATCAGAGCTTCTTTGCAGAATTAGTTCAAACCATGCCTGAACAGATGCTGTTTGTCTTTGCTCAACTCGAAGGGAAAATCGTTGCAGGCGCCCTCTCCTTCCATGACAGCGCTACACTCTATGGTCGCTACTGGGGGTGCTATGAAGAGTATGACGCGCTTCATTTTGAAACCTGTTACTACCAGGGGATCGACTACTGCATCAAGCATCA
>CATEEE010000056.1 GCA_949499045.1 Marinobacterium sp. xm-d-530
AGATCTGTGCCTAGATCGATGGCCAGTTGGTTGACTAGGTATCCACCAAAACAGAATCCAACCATCCCCAGTTTCCCACTGCTGAACTCGTGATTCTTTATAAACTGGGCTGCTGCAATGAAGTCTGCGACGATTTTGCTTCGTTCCAGTGTGCGCTGCATTGCGCGACCCTCGTCGTCATTACCTGGGTATCCACCCAATGGGTAGAGGGCATCTGGTGCAAAAGCGATGTAACCGGCTTTAGCCAGGCGTCGTGCAACGTCCTCAATGTAAGGATTTAAACCACGGTTCTCATGGGCAACCAGTACTGTTGGAGCGTCATTCATCTCATCAACACCTGCTGGTACTACTAAGTATCCTCGACCTTTTCCATGACCTTCAGGCGAATCAAACTCGACATATCTTCCCTTGATCTCTGGATCATTAAATGAGACCTGCTCTGCCAGAGCATAGTTAGGTGTCAGTGCCGTTGTCATTGCGCCTAGAGTTAAGCCTGCAATGCCTAAAGTACCTAGGCGTGCTAGGAAGGTTCGTCGGTCGATATCACCGTGTGCGTATTCGTCGTACCAATCAAACGCGACCTGAGGAATGGTCAGTGGGGTTTGTTCTTTTTGTTGCATATCCATGGTTGCACTCCTGTGCTGATTATTTATAGATACTCTTTTGGCTATACGTCGGTTTCTTACTACTGGAGCAAACTCTATAATGAGTCTCTTATTTATAGCTCAGGACCTCCAAATGCGCCTAATGACATTTTTATTAACGGCCCTACTGTTGTCTGGTTGCGTGCCATTCGTGCCGTTTATCTAGTTCTATGCCAACCGATTTCACTATCAATCGCTTCACCACCGAATTCTCACCTTCTGAAGACCGAATTCGAATGGTGGTTGAAGATAGTCAGCAGAAAACGATTGTCATTTGGCTAACACGTCGTCTTTTGATGCGGCTCATTGAGGCGATGGTGAAGGCGATTGAGTCTGAAACCCAAGGACGCCCTGAGTCGGACACCCTGCAATCGTTTACTCAACACCGTGCCCAACACGCTCAGGTCGAAGAGTCGCCTGTGAGGGCTGTTGAGGGCTGTTCTGAGTGGCTAATCAATCGTGTGGACCTAAACGTGTCTCATGAGCGTCTGACGTTAAAGCTCTTTTCTGATGATGAGTGTGCAACCCTGCCCATGCCCCGCGTTAATGCTCGTCAGTGGCTGAACATTATGTACCGACTGTTTGAGGCTGCTGAGTGGCCTTTTGAGCAGTGGCCTAGTTGGCTACAGCAGTCATCCTCTGTGACCCAACCGGCTCTTGTTCATTAATCGCTCTATGAAGGATCCTTGATCATGCTCGATTCTATTAACGGCCTGCTTCCAGATTTTCTGAGCGCGTCAGAATCTTGGTTTCTGATTGTGCTCGCGGGCTTCACCTCACTACTGACGGCAACGCTTGGCATCGGTGGTGGTGCGCTTTTGCTCGCAGTTATGGCGCAGATTATGCCGCTTACCGCACTGATTCCAGTGCATGGTTTTGTCCAGTTTGGCTCAAATTTTAATCGGGCACTGCTGACATGGCGCCATATCGATCGTCCATTGATCATTCAGTTTATGATGGGTGCATTGATTGGTGCGGTGATTGCATCATTTATCGTAGTGCAGCTCCCGCTGACTTGGATCCAAATAGCCGTTGGCGTTTTTATCTTATGGATCGTTTGGGGCCCGAAACCAAAAGGGGATGGTCTCTCTCCAAAGGGAGCGGTAGTCGCGGGTGGTCTAACGACGATTATCTCGATGTTTGTTGGAGCGACTGGACCTTTAGTTGGTGGGCTTGTTTACCGCACCGGTGCTGAAAAACTGACGAAAGTTGCGACCATGGCGGCTGCTTTAACAGGGCAGCATCTATTAAAAGGTGTTGTGTTTGCTTTCGTTGGTTTCTCTTTTCTTGAGTGGTTACCTCTGATTGCGCTGATGATTCTATCGGGTTCTGTTGGCACGTGGGTTGGGCTCAACATCCTGCATAAGATGTCATCTGAACTCTTTAATCAGCTGTTTCGGTTGGTTATTACCCTTCTTGCACTGCGCCTGCTTTGGCAGGGAATTCAGGCGTTTTAGGGAAGCAGTACTAACCCAGCCGCTGCTGTCAGTGCCGTTGCTGTGAAGCGTGCCAGCCATTTGGTGTTGGACTCATCAGATAGCTTCTTCTGCAGCCAACGACCACCCGACGCATAAGCAATTATTGCTCCGATCTCTATTACAATAAATGTTCCACCCATGATGGTGACCTGATCGGCAATATTAGCTGTGGGGTCCATGAATTGTGGGAAGAACGCTGTAAAGATCAAGATCAACTTAGGGTTGGTTGATGCGACGATTGCTTCTGATCTAGCCATCTCCCAGATTTTGGTCTCTGGTGCTTCGACACTGTTCAGGTTAACTTGGGCACGCAGTGACTGCCACGCCATGTAGAGTAAGTAAGCAGCACCGATTAGCTTCATGACGAAGAAAGCATGTTCGCTCAGTGCCAGAAGTGCTTCTAGGCCATAGGCTAGCAGAACCAACATGACGACCATGACGGGTAGGCGCGCAAGACCTGCCACCGATGCGGCAAACAGGGAGGTACGTGTACCGTGGATCAGTGCTATCAAATTATTGGGGCCCGGGAAAAAGTTCATCCCGATACAGGCTGGAAGAAAGATCCACCATTGAGCTTCGTTCATATCTTCCCCTATTTCCCCAAAGAGTCGGTTAGCAGCAAGTAGGCTATTGTCCACATGGTGATGGCTACAAGGCAATCTAGAACCCGCCATGCAATTGAATTGGCAAAGAGTGGTGTAAGTGCTCTTGCTCCGTAACTAATCGTTAGAAACCAAAATAGTGAAAAACTGGAAGCACCGGCTGCGAACCAATAGGTATCTAAGCTGTTATAACGTCCAGCAATGCTGCCCAGAAGCACAACCGTATCAAGGTAGACATGTGGATTAAGTAAACTTAACGCGGCGGTTGCGAACAATGCTGCAGAAAGGGTGCTAAAGCCGTTACTATTATTGGCTTGTAGGGTGTTGCTCTTCAGTGCTGACAGCCCAGCTTTGCAGCCATAGAGTATTAAGAAGGCAGCACCGCCCCAAGTCACTAAAGTTAAAAAGAGTTCTGATCGGTTAATTAAAGCGCCCATACCGGCTGCACCCGCAAAAATTAACAAGGTGTCGATCAATGCGCAGGTGAGGGCAATCTGCCAAAAGTAGTGTCGCTTAACCCCTTGTGTTAACACAAAGGCATTCTGGGCACCAATCGCTGCGATGAGGCTAGCTCCGGTAATAGCACCTGTAATGTAAGCAGTCGGTAGCAGTGTCATAGTCGGTCCAAACTAAAAGAAGCCACGGAGTGCGTGGCTTCTTGATGAGTGTCCTATTTAAACCATCGTTTAAAATGGGATGTCATCGTCAAAGTCGTCAAACGCAGGTGGCTGCTGTTGAGGCGCTTGTTGTTGCGGTGCCTGCTGAGGCGCTTGTTGACGCGGTGCGCTCTGCTGCGGCTGTTGGTTGTAACCCATATCGCCACCCTGCTGTTGGTAACCACCACCCATGTTGTCGCCACCACCGTTGCGGCCATCAAGCATCTGCATCTCGCTCGCTACGATTTCAGTCGTGTAGCGATCTTGGCCATCTTGACCCTGCCATTTACGGGTACGCAGTGCACCCTCAACGTAGACTTTTGAACCTTTGCGAAGGTACTCACCTGCAATCTCTGCAAGGCGGTTAAAGAATACAATGCGGTGCCACTCGGTACGTTCGTTCATTTGCCCCGTGTTCTTGTCTTTCCAAGAGTCACTGGTTGCCAGTGTGATGTTGGTAACCGCACCACCATTAGGCATGTAACGAGTCTCAGGGTCACCACCAATGTTACCCACTAGAATTACTTTATTAATACCGCGTGCCATTCTTATCTCCGCACAAAAACTTTAATCAATTTAGGTTACTTTAACAGATCAAAAGCGGCGATTCAGCCGTAATTGCAATCTACTTATCAGTCGTATTGAACTGCATGATATAGTACTCGTTTTTTCACGGCCGGAGCAGTAATGGACACAATTCTGGTACGCGGTGCGCGCACCCATAACCTTAAAGGGATCGATCTAGAGATTCCCCGCGATAAGTTAGTCGTGGTCACCGGCCTGTCGGGTTCGGGTAAGTCCTCACTCGCCTTTGATACGCTCTATGCCGAGGGACAAAGGCGCTATGTGGAGTCACTCTCTACCTATGCGCGTCAGTTCCTATCGATGATGGAAAAACCTGAGGTGGACCATATTGAAGGTCTCTCGCCGGCGATTTCTATTGAGCAGAAGTCGACCTCCCATAACCCGCGTTCAACCGTTGGTACCATTACAGAGATCTATGACTACCTTCGTCTTCTCTATGCTCGAGCAGGTGAACCACGTTGTCCTGATCATGACCTGCCTCTGAAGGCGCAAACCATCAGTCAGATGGTCGATCAAGTGCTGGCATTGCCAGAGGGATCTAAACTGATGCTACTGGCGCCTGTTGTTCAGGACCGAAAAGGTGAGCATCTGCACACTTTGAATGAGTTAAGGGCCCAGGGCTTTGTCCGAGCACGGATTGATGGCACCGTTGTTGATTTAGATGATGTACCCGCGCTTGATAAGAACAAGAAGCACCGTATTGATGTGGTCGTGGATCGTTTTAAAGTGCGTTCCGATCTGCAGCAGCGCCTGGCTGAGTCGTTTGAAACCGCGATTAATCTTACTGACGGTTTGGCGACAGTTGATTGGATGGATGAGGGTGCCGGTGATGAGATGATCTTCTCTGCGCGCTTTGCATGTCCTAAGTGTGGACACTCAATTCAAGAGTTAGAGCCGCGCCTCTTCTCTTTTAACAACCCGCACGGTGCCTGCCCAAGCTGTGATGGTTTGGGTGTTAAGCAGTATTTTGACCCCAACAAGGTTGTGCAAGATAACACCCTGACGCTCTCTGAAGGGGCAATTCGGGGTTGGGATCGTCGCACGCTCTACTATTTTCAACAGCTTAAAGCGGTCGCTGAACACTACGACTTTGACATTGATACACCGTTTAAAGATCTGAGTAAAAAGCATCAAGAGGTAATCCTCTATGGCAGTGGTACTGAGACGGTGCCATTCCGCTACCTGAATGATCGTGGTGATATTGTCTCTAAAGCGCATGCATTTGAAGGGGTTATCAACAATCTAGAGCGACGCTACAAAGAGACTGAGTCAGACATGGTGCGTGATGACTTAGCGAAGTACATCAATATGCAGCCTTGTCCGAGTTGTTCTGGCAGCCGCCTCCGTCGTGAAGCGCGCCACGTGTTCATTGATGACAAGACTCTGCCTGAGCTTGTGCGTTACCCCATTGGTTCAGCGTTGGACTACTTCAATGGCTTAAAATTAGAGGGTAAACAGGGTGAGATCGCTGAGAAAGTTCTTAAGGAGATCAGAGAGCGACTTAGTTTTCTGGTCAATGTCGGGCTCGATTACCTATCCCTAGAGCGCAGTGCAGAGACGCTATCAGGCGGTGAGGCACAGCGTATCCGTTTGGCCAGTCAGATAGGCGCAGGTCTTGTCGGTGTAATGTATATCCTTGATGAGCCATCGATTGGTCTGCACCAACGCGACAATGAGCGCCTGTTGAAGACGCTTGAGCATCTTCGCGACCTGGGTAATACCGTGATTGTCGTTGAGCACGATGAGGATGCTATCCGCCAAGCAGATCATATTATTGATATTGGCCCGGGTGCCGGTGTTCATGGTGGTGAGGTTGTTGGTTCAGGTAGTTACGAGGATATTGTTAATAGTGAGCGCTCACTTACGGGGCAGTATTTGTCGGGTAAGCGTGCTATCGAGGTGCCTAAACAGCGTCACGAGCGTGACCCTAAAAAGTCGTTGAAGCTGTTGGGGGCTTCTGGCAATAACTTGCAAAACGTCGACCTAGAGATTCCGGTCGGTCTGTTTACTTGTATCACGGGTGTGTCGGGTTCGGGTAAATCGACGTTAATTAATAATACACTCTACCCGATTGCAGCAACTGAACTGAATAACGCGACGACCTTAACCCCTGCTCCATACAAAAAGGTAGTGGGTATGGACCACTTCGATAAGGTGATCGATATCGATCAGAGCCCAATCGGCCGTACCCCTCGTTCAAACCCTGCGACCTACACCGGTATTTTTACTCAGGTACGTGAGCTATTTGCCGGTACTCAAGAGGCTCGTTCACGTGGTTACAAACCCGGACGATTTAGTTTCAACGTTAAAGGTGGACGCTGCGAAGCCTGTCAGGGTGATGGTGTCATTAAGGTAGAGATGCACTTCCTGCCAGACGTTTACGTGCCTTGTGATGTCTGTAAAGGGAAGCGTTATAACCGTGAAACCCTTGAGGTTCAGTACAAGGGTAAAAACATCCACGAGGTGCTTGATCAAACGGTTGAGGACGCACGAGAGTTCTTCGATGCTATTCCAGCTTTGGCGCGCCGATTGCAAACACTGATTGATGTTGGTCTGAGTTACATTCGATTAGGCCAGGCCGCAACGACTCTGTCGGGTGGTGAAGCGCAGCGTGTTAAGTTGGCTAAAGAGCTGTCTAAGCGCGATACAGGGAAAACACTCTACATTCTCGATGAGCCGACGACCGGTCTGCACTTCTATGACATTGAGCAGTTGTTGACGGTCCTAAATCGTCTGCGCGATCACGGCAATACCATTGTTGTCATTGAGCACAACTTGGATGTTATAAAGACGGCAGATTGGATTGTGGATTTGGGACCAGAAGGGGGCAGCGGCGGTGGCCGTATTGTTGCCGAAGGTACCCCTGAGCAGGTGGCTGACACCAAAGGATCAGAGACAGGTCGTTTTCTGAAACCGATGCTCTAAATCTTAAGCGCACAAAAAAGCCGGCCTATTGGCCGGCTTTTTTATCGTGTTTGCGATCAGTCTAGTTGGCTGAGATCGCGAACGGCACCTTTATCCGCCGCTGTTACAAGCTTAGCGTAAGCTTTTAGAGCCGCAGATACTTTACGTGGACGCTCTTTGGCTGGCTTCCATCCGGCTGCATCTTGCGCTGCACGGCGCGTCGCTAGCTCTTCATCGCTGACGAGAACGTCGATTGTGCGATTCGGAATATCGATACGAATCATATCGCCATCTTTTACCAGACCGATGTTACCACCGCCCGCAGCCTCAGGTGAGACGTGACCAATTGAAAGGCCTGAAGTACCCCCTGAGAAACGACCATCAGTGAGAAGGGCACACGCTTTACCTAGGCCTTTCGACTTGATGTACGAGGTTGGGTAGAGCATCTCTTGCATGCCTGGGCCACCCTTTGGACCTTCGTAACGAACAATGACAACATCGCCCGCTTTAACTTGGTCATTCAGGACATGTTCAACCGCTTCGTCTTGTGACTCAGTGATGTGTGCAGGCCCTTCAAACACAAGGATCGAGTCATCAACACCGGCGGTTTTCACAACACAGCCATCTTGAGCTAGGTTGCCAAACAGTACCGCTAGGCCTCCCTCTTGTGAGAAAGCGTGCTCTACTGAGCGGATACAACCATCGGCACGGTCACCGTCTAGTGAAGGCCAGCGAGTTGATTGCGAGAAGGCCTGTTGGGTTGGAATGCCAGCTGGACCCGCTTTATAGAACTCAACGACTTCCGGTGTTGGGTTGCGCATGATGTCCCATTTATCTAGAACTTCAGCCATATTTTTACCGGCAACGCTTGGTGCATCGGTGTGCAACTTACCGCCACGATCAAGCTCACCTAAAATTGCCATGATGCCACCGGCACGGTGCACATCTTCAATATGATATTTAGGTGTATTAGGTGCCACCTTACAAAGCTGTGGTACAACGCGTGAAAGACGATCGATGTCGGCCAGTGTGAAATCGATCTCAGCTTCTTGCGCGATCGCTAGAAGGTGAAGAATAGTATTGGTAGAACCGCCCATCGCGATATCTAGCGTGATCGCATTTTCAAAGGCTTTGAATCCTACGCTACGAGGTAGAATTCGCTCATTATCATTCTCGTAGTAGTCCTTAGCCATCTCTACAATGCGTCGACCCGCTTCTAAGAACAAGTTTTCACGGTCCGCGTGAGTTGCTACGACCGTACCGTTACCCGGTAGAGCAAGACCTAAAGCTTCTGCAAGACAGTTCATTGAGTTGGCAGTAAACATGCCTGAACAAGAACCACAGGTTGGGCAGGCTGAGCGCTCAACGGCGTCTACCATTTCATCCGAAGCCGTTGGATCGGCTGCAAGAACCATGGCGTCGACTAGATCGAGTTTGTGCTCGGCTAGTTTTGTCTTGCCAGCTTCCATTGGGCCACCGGTAACAAAAATAACGGGGATGTTAAGACGCATAGAGGCCATCAACATTCCCGGTGTGATTTTGTCACAGTTTGAGATGCAGACAATGGCATCAGCACAGTGCGCATTCACCATGTATTCAACTGAGTCGGCGATGATGTCACGGCTTGGCAGAGAGTAGAGCATGCCGTCGTGACCCATCGCGATGCCGTCATCTACTGCTATGGTGTTGAACTCTTTTGCAACACCGCCAGCACGTTCGATTTCTCGAGCAACTAGCTGACCCATGTCTTTTAGATGAACGTGGCCAGGAACGAATTGGGTGAATGAATTGGCTACGGCAATGATCGGTTTGTGAAAATCATCATCTTTCATGCCAGTTGCACGCCAAAGCGCGCGAGCACCAGCCATATTACGACCAGCGGTGGATGTTTTTGAACGGTACTGTGGCATCGTCTTCTCTCTTTTTATTACGCTAAAAAATTATCTCCTGAGTATATCAGATTGAACGAAATGATCAGCTTAGACTCTGTAGGGTTTTTTACCGATTCAGACTCAATTAATATGTGCTGAGTTATTCTAATAATTAATGTTCTATCCTCGTGTTTGGAGGAGTGTTTGAAACACTTATTTTTATTGCTTTTAACCCCTGCGTTTTTGGGGCTTCCTATTGCTAGTGCAGCAGATAAAGAGGTCGCTGCTGAGGCTGTTACGGCTATTGTTGAAGCAGACTCTACTTCGCCTGAAACAGTGCTAAATTCTGACGGCGTCATTGATCCTGTTGTCAGCCCTGAATCGACCAGCTCGGCTGAAATCAGTGTGGCTGATGTTCAATTGCCCTTCGATCTTAAGGCGGCTGCTGATCTGGCTATCGATACTTTTGGTGGCGAAGTGGTCAAAGCGGAAGAGACCCCGGATGAAGCGGGACTTCTCCTCTTCACCATCCGTATTGTTAACGAAGGTCGCGTTAAAGACGTTGTCATTGACGCGGCTAATGGTGACATTATCAAACCTCTCGAGGAGCCGCTTACGGCTGTATCTGAATCGGATACTGTAGCTGAAGACGCTCCTGTTGGTGAGGAGGTTGCACAGTGAAAATACTCGTCGTTGAGGACGATCCGGATCTACGTCGCCAACTGGTAAGCGGTCTATCGGGTCGCGCTTATACAGTGGAAGATTGCGATGATGGAAACGAAGCACTCTATCAAGGTAGTGAGTTTGAATACGATCTGGCGATTGTCGATATTGGCTTGCCTGGTATGTCGGGTCTGGATGTTATCCGTGGCTGGCGTAAAGCACAGAGACAGTTCCCTATTCTGATCCTAACCGCACGTGGCGATTGGCAAGATAAGGTTGAGGGGCTAGAGGCTGGCGCCGATGACTACCTTGTTAAACCCTTCCATATGGAAGAGCTGAATGCTCGCGTTAACGCGCTTCTGCGCCGTGCAGCGGGTCACGCCTCACCTCAGATGACCTTTGGTCCTATTACTTTGGATACGGTTGCCCGTGCTGTATTTGTTAATGGCTCAGAAATTAAATTGACCAGCTATGAGTACCGCACTTTGGAATACCTGATGGTACACGCCGGTAAGACAATCTCGAAAGCTGAGTTAACTGAGCACCTCTATCATCAAGATTACGATCGCGACTCCAATGTATTGGAGGTGTTTGTTCGTCGTCTACGTCAAAAACTGGATCCTGATCAGACCTTGCATCCGATCATGACCGTTCGAGGTCTGGGCTATCGTTTTGCTTTGGAAGCCTCTGAATAAGCTTTTCTCGGGCATTAAGTGGGTGCCCGGTTCACTGCAGACGCGACTCCTATGGGCGTCGATTGTGCTGCTCCCTATTCTGATTATTTTTGCTGGTGCAGCGCTGCAAAACGCCTACGAGAGCAGTCTGTTTGCTTCGGAGCGCTCGCAAGCGCAACTGCAAACCTATGGCATTTTGGGATCCGCCGATCTGGTAGAGGGCGAGCTAGTCCTTCCTCGTCGTCTGCAAGAACCACGTTTTAGTCAGGTCCAATCTGGATTGTCAGGGCTGGTGTTCGACGCTCAAGGTCTATTGCGTTGGCAGTCTGAGTCGAGCGCCCTGCTGGAAGAACAGTTTGTCATGCAGGTCTCTACTTTTCAGCCAGAGCCTGGTAGTAGCCGCTTTCAACACTTAAAAGATCAAGGGTTCTACCTCTATGTTTACCCACTGGTATGGGAGATCGAAGAGCAGGAGTTTCGTTACACCATTGCTATCCTAAGCTCGGATGTGACAGCGATGGAGGAGCTACTCGCCTTTCAGCGCCAGTTATGGGGCTGGCTATTAGCCGTTTACTTGTTGGCTCTGTTGCTGCAGTTCTTGATTCTTCGTTGGGGTCTGAAACCGTTGGATGATCTGGCGGATGATCTCTCTATGATTGAGCAGGGTGAAGCGGAGAAGCTTGAAGGTGTCTACCCCTATGAGGTGGAGCGAATTACTAAGAACTTGAACCGCCTGATCGAATCCGAGCGCTCGCAACGAGAACGTTACCGCAACACCCTTGGTGATCTAGCGCACAGTCTAAAGACGCCACTGGCGGTGATACGGGGTGCTGAAGGAGAGCGGCACTCGCTGTCGAGTTATAAACGCCTGGTCGATGAACAGAGTGATCGCATGACTCAGATTGTGCAGTATCAATTGAGCCGTGCTGTAAAGTCTAAAGAGCAGACGATGACTGGCGCCACCAGTTTACTGCTGTCGGTCGATCGTATTGTTAACGCGCTGGGTCGTGTCTATGCCGCAAAAGAGATTGAAGTTGAACGTGAAGGGCTGAATCATTTCTTCGCAGGTGATGAACGAGATCTGATGGAGATGCTGGGTAACCTGATTGAGAATGCTTTTAAATATTGTGATCACCAGGTTCGCCTCTCTGCGTCTCAAGAGCAGCATTGGTTGGAGATTGTCATTGAGAACGATGGCCAAGCAATCTCTACGGAGGAGCATCAGGTTGTCATTGAGCGGGGTGCTCGTTTAGATACCTCAAGACCTGGTCAGGGTATTGGCCTAGCCGTTGTTACGGATATCGTCAGCAGTTACAACGGAGGCATTGAGATAGCACGGTCGGAACTTGGCGGTGCCCAGATTAGACTCCGCCTTCCGGCCGGTGAGGGGTAATTACTCCAAAATTTTAAAGAAGACTTTTGAGTTTCTTTGGAAGTTATAAAGCGCCTGACGTTCAGTTGGCAGTGCGCTTAAATCCCGTTCTACAAAGCCTCTCTCTAAGAACCAGTGAGCGGTTCTTGTTGTGAGGACAAATAGCTCTTTAAGACCCATGGCTTTGGCTCGTTCAGTAATGTGCTCAAGCAGGCTATCACCCCGCTCACCACCACGATACTCATCACTGACGGCAATTCCCGCTAGCTCACCAACCCCTTCGTTATGAAAGGGGTAGAGAGCGGCACAGCCAATGATCGCGCTATCCCGTTCAATGACAGAGAAGCGTTCTATTTCAGATTCGAGTAACTCCCTAGAGCGGCGTACCAGCACGCCGGCTTGCTCCAAAGGTGCAATAAGATCAATCAGACCACCGACATCATCGATGCTGGCTTCCCTTACCTGTTCATAGGAGTGGCGACTGACCATCGTACCGTAACCATCTCGAGTGAACAGTTCCGTGAGCAGAGCCCCATCCTCTTGATAGCTCACTAGGTGACAACGTGGCACGCCACGCTCACACGCATCGGCGGCAGCCCCCAGCAGACAGGCGATCTCGGTATGGGGTTGAGATGGATCATCGATGTTCGATAAGTAGTGCGAAACCAGACGTTTCGCGGTCGATGCGAGCAGTTCACTGCGCAGCTCACCCTGACTGTCACGGATACCCTTCTGTGCACCAAACAGAACGAGCTTGTCGGCGTTAAGCGCGGTCGCTACATTGACTGCGACCTCTTCAACAGAGAGATTGAAAATCTCCCCTGTTGGCGAATAACCCAGGTTTGTGACCAGCACAATATTCTCTAGTGCCAACTGTTGCTGAATCGCTTCGCTATCAACCCGACGCAGCTCACCCGTTAACCCCATATCGACGCCATCGAGAACACCAAGCGGTTTGGCCATGACAAAGTTGCCACTGACAACGCGTAGTTTGGCGCCATGCATTGGCGTGTTGGCAAGGCTCATTGATAGGCGTGCTTCAAACTCAGTTCTAACGTTGGCGACGGCATCGATGACATCACCCATTAGGTCGGGTGAGGTAATACGCTGATCGTGGTGTAGCCTAACCTCTTTGCCGGCTGCTTGAAGGCGTTGATCTATTTGTGGACGCGCACCGTGCACCAGAACCAGCTTAACACCTAAGCCATTCAGCAGCGCAATGTCATGAATAATGTTAGCAAAGTTGTCGCTAGCAACTGCCTCACCCGTTAGCATCATCACCATCGTCTTATCTCGATGATGGTGAATGTAGGGTGATGAGTGCCTAAACCACTTTACATAATTCGATGAGCTATCCATCGTTAACAGCCTTTCACACAGTATTGATTGATTAGATTATGCAACAGATCGAGAGTGGGAGCGAATTGATCCAGAGCCAAGAACTCATCAGGCTGATGCGCCTGATCAATCGACCCGGGCCCAAGCACCAGTGTCTGCATTCCCATCTGCTGTAAGAAGGGCGCCTCAGTACCAAACGCGACCGCTTCCGCTTTGTGTCCAGTGAGACGTTCAACACACTCCACAAATTCGCTTTCGCTCTGCTCAAACGGCGGAATACCTGGGAAGAGTGAGCGCACATTTAGATCCACTCTGTGCTTCTGTTCTATCGGCTTCAGCCGATCGCTGATCAAGTTTCGCAGACCATCCATCGACATACCTGGCAGTGGACGAAGATCAAATTCCAACTCACACTGCCCACAGATACGATTGGGATTATCCCCGCCGTGGATGCAGCCAAGATTCATAGTGGGAACATCGATTCTAAAATTAGAGTTCTGATACGTTGCCTGAAGCTCGGAGCGTATTGTTAGCAATTCATTCATCACACCATTCATCGCTTCCAGTGCGTTGGCACCAAGTGATGGATCGGATGAGTGACCCGCTTGCCCCTCGATACGAACCGCCTCCATCATCATGCCCTTATGCATTCTGATTGGCTTAAGGCTGGTAGGCTCTCCGATCAATGCAGCACGTGCTTTGGGTTTGCCAGCATCGACTAACGCTCTGGCGCCGGACATCGAAGACTCTTCATCGGCGGTTGCGAGGATGATCAGCGGTGCTTGTAATGGTGTATCTCTGTACTGTTTAGCGGCTTCAATCGCCAACGCTAAAAAGCCTTTCATGTCACAGGTGCCCAGCCCATAAAGCTTTTGATCACGCTCTTCGACTTTAAAAGGGTCTGATTTCCACAGCTCTGGATCACAGGGCACTGTATCGGTGTGACCCGAGAGAACCAAGCCTCCAGGTCCGGTTCCCAGGGTTGCGATTAAGTTCGCTTTGCCTGGAATGTTGGGAACCGGCATCACCTCACATTGAAAACCCAGCGACTCGCACCAATCGTGCAGTAACTCGATGACGCCAAGGTTTGAGTGATCCCATTTCGGTGTTGTTGAGCTGATAGACGGTACCGCAATCAGTGAGCTGATCATCTCTATCGGCTTCGGTGGCATGGGCATGGTTTACTCTCCATATACATTTCCACTGACTTTATCCTGTTCCAATGCTTTGGTCACTGATTCAGAGATCAAAACTCTTGTACAATGACTCAAACACCCGCGTGATAGAGATTGGAAACATGTCTAAAGAGCTTGAGTTAAAGTTAGGTTGCCTTCCGACCGTTGCAGCACAGGTCTGCGGATTGCCATTTTTAAGTAACCTGCAAAGTGAATCCAAGCTGCTTCTGAATCTCTATTACGATACGCCAGATGAGACTTTGAAACGGTTGAAAATGGCGCTGCGCATTCGTAAATCGGGCGATCAGTGGCTGCAAACATTGAAAACCACAGGTACAACCGATGCGTCGGGGCTTTCCACTCGTGGTGAATATGAGTGGGTGATCGATGGGCCCAATCTCAAGATGGATCTTCTTAAAGAGCTGCTACCCTCGGAAATTGACGGTGACAGCCTTTACCCTGTCTTTTCAACCAACTTCAAGCGAACGACCTGGCTCTATCAACGTGAACAGACGCAGATTGAGATCGCCTGTGATCAGGGTGAAGTTCGAACCGGCAATCGTGTAGAGCCTATCTCGGAAGTAGAGTTGGAGTTGAAACAGGGTGATGCCAGAGAAGTGTTTGATCTTGCTGAGCAGCTGACACGTTTGTGTCCACTTTGGATTGGCCAGCGCAGTAAGGCACAGCGTGGCTGGGAGCTGCGCTTTGAGCACCCTCCTGCCCCAGAGTTGCCATTGCTCATCATGGAGTGCGGCGACTTGGCTGAGCGAGTAGAACGCCTCTCAGCTATGACGATTTGCTGGCAGCGCTGTTATGAATTGATTCCAATTACACTTGCACCAGCGGTCATTACCACTCTCTGTTCTGCACTGGAACAACAGATTGCACTGCTGCGTCAGTTGAGTGATTTAGAGACTGCTACTGAACTGTTGAAGGAGTACGAAGCCCTGCTTATTCGTGTCATGCCACTCTATGATTTGGCCTATTTCAGCGGATCATCACCGATTTTTTATAAAACAATCCAAGAGCGATCACGATCCATCTCTGCTGAACTGTTGAATGATTTCTCAATCGGTCAGTTAGCGCTGCGAACGGCGCACTTCATTCGTCAAACAACGCAAGGAGCGAGTGATGAATAAAGTTCTGATCATCAATACCGGTGGCACCTTTGGCATGGTGCAAGGCGCAGCAGGGTTGGCGCCCGCTCCCGATCTGGAAATGCGATTGCGAGAACAGCTTCCGGAGTTAGCGCACTATGCGTTTGATCTGGTCGATCTGCTGCCTCTCATCGACAGTTCGGATCTTCGTTTAAATGATTGGTCGCGCATCTGCGAAACGATCCTGACTGAACAGGATCACTATTCCGGTTTTGTGGTGATTCACGGCACCGATACCTTAGCTTATACGGCAGCGGCGTTGAGTTTTGCGTTGCGGGGTTTGAGTCAGCCTGTTGTGGTGACAGGATCTCAGTATCCTTTAGGTGTCGAGGTCAGCGATGCGCCCACTAACCTGTTGGATTCACTTAGCTATTTGGTCCAGCCTGATATTGGTGGCGTGCGGGTCAGCTTTGGCGGTCTTAATCTTCAGGCTAATCGAGTTCGTAAAATGGATGCCCAAGATTATGTCGCTTTTGAAATGCCAAACGGCGAGGTCTCATCTATCAATGAAGCGGCTCAGCCTGAGGTTCTAACCTATCAAGAGGGCGCGGTAGCAACGATTTTGATCTACCCAGGCATTCCAGCAGCGGTCATTGAGGGTGTTTTAAACGATGATCGCTTGCGAGCTATTGTGCTGTTGAGCTTTGGCAGCGGTAATATTCCAACGACCAGCAGTGACTTTGGCGCAGCCCTAAAGCGTGCGCATGAGCAAGGAGTGCTGTTGGTTAATATGACCCAGTGTTTGAAAGGCCGGGTTATTCAAGGGGCTTATGAAACGGGTGCATTACTAGCAGAGTTGGGTGCGTTGCCAGGCTTTGATATGACACCTGAAGCCGTTTTTGCCAAACTGCACTACCTGTTTGCCAAGGGCGCAGACAAAAAAGCGGTTGAGGCCCAATGGCATCAACCGCTTTGTGGAGAGTTTCGTTGTCAGTGACCTAGTATCTGACTCAGGAAGAGCTTAGTACGCTCGTTTTGTGGGTTGTTGAAGAACTCGTTGGGCTCGTTCTCCTCCACAATTTGTCCTGCGTCCATGAAGATGACACGGTCAGCGACTTTCTTAGCAAAGCCCATCTCGTGTGTCACACATATCATGGTCATGCCCTCTTCAGCGAGCTCAACCATTACGTCGAGCACCTCTTTGATCATCTCAGGATCCAGAGCAGAGGTTGGCTCATCAAACAGCATGATATTTGGGTTCATGCAGAGTGAGCGAGCAATTGCGACACGCTGTTGCTGACCACCCGATAGCTGACCAGGGTACTTATCAGCCTGATCTGGAATCTTAACGCGCTCTAGGTACTTCATTGCGATCTCTTCAGCTTCCGCTTTTGGCTTCTTCTGAACCCAGATCGGGCCGAGTGTTAGGTTTTCCAGAATGGTTAGATGTGGGAATAGGTTGAAGTGCTGGAATACCATGCCCACGTCGCGGCGGATCTTTTCGATATTCTTAACGTCTTCAATCATCTCAACACCGTCAACCACCAAAGATCCCTCTTGGAACTCCTCTAGGCGGTTGATGCAGCGAATAGTGGTCGATTTACCTGAACCTGATGGGCCACATATAACGATACGCTCACCTTTTTTAACATGCAGATTGATATCACGCAGTACATGAAAATTACCGTACCACTTGTTTAGGTTCTCAATAACGATGACATCTTGAGAGTCTGCTGCTGAGTTAGTTGCGGTCATGATTAGTCTCTCTTATCAGTATTCATTTGACGTTCGATGCGGCGAGCTAGCACCGACATGCTGAAACAACTTCCCCAGAACACGAGGAAGACAAATAGGTAACCTTCTAGCGCATGGCCACCTAGCCAGTATGAGTTAGACAATGCTGTCTGAAGTGTTTGAACAACTTCTGGGATGCCGATAATCAACAAGAACGTCGTGTTTTTAAACAGCATGACAAAGGTTGCCAGAATGTTTGGCATCGATACCTTGATAACCTGTGGCAAGATGATCAGTAGGATCTTCTGCCAGTAGCTAAGGCCTATCGAATCTGCTGCTTCGTATTGACCCGAAGGAACAGCCTGGAAGCCGCCACGGAATACCTCTGCCATGTAACCCGACATGAAGAAGATCAATACTAACCAGACACGAATCAACTTATCGACGTTCGTTCCTTCTGCAAAGAAGAGTGGCAACATGACTGAGCCCATGAAGAAGAGCGACAGTACTGGCACGCCACGGAAGAACTCGATAAAGATGACCGAAACAGACCGGATAAACGGCATCTCTGAGCGACGACCTAATGCCCACAAGAAGCTGAATGGAAAGGCGACAATGATGCTGGCTGCTGCCATGAAGACGTTGAGCGTAAACCCACCCCAAAGGTCAGTACTGACGACCTCTAGACCTAACAAACGGCCATCTAAGATAGCGATACCCACAACCGGTAGTAGTAACCAAGAGGTGATGGAGGCTTTCAGGCGAATCGATTTTGGTAGCGTGAATGATGCCGCAATCACCATGACCAATAGCACCAACGTTAGGTTGATACGCCATACCTCTTCAACAGGATAGGTCCCATAGAAGAATTGGTATGACCAAGCATTAATGAAGACCCAACAAGCGCCCTCTTTAACACAAGCATCTTCAGTGGTGCCGGTGAAGTTTGCCGACCAGAAGGCCCAGTCAAATATAAGTGGCAGGTAGTAAGCCAGCAGTGCAATGACTGATAGGGTTACGACCGCGTTTGGAATCGTAGAAAAAAGGTTGTCACGTAGCCAGGCTGTAAAACCAACGGTTTTAATCGGTGCCGGGCGGGCTGCAATAGGCTGAAATTCTTTCATAGTGCTCTCCTATCGGCTCACCAACGCAACCGCGTTGTTAAATCGGTTCATGAGGAACGAGATCACCATATTGACCACAAAGTAGACGATGATGGTCATGAAGATGGTCTCAATTGCTTGCCCAGTCTGGTTCAGAGCTGTACCCACAAAAACGTTGAATAGGTCGGGATAACCGACTGCCGCCGCTAGGGTAGAGTTTTTAACCAACGACTGATACTCAGAGTTCAGCAGCGGCACAATGACGCGCATTGCTTGAGGAACGATGATCAGTGACATGATCTTGTTCTCACGCAAGCCAATGCTGCGTGCTGCTTCAGTCTGACCGTGTGGAATCGACTGCACACCAGCACGCACGGCTTCTGCTATGAATGCACCGGTGTAGACCGAGAGTGCAATGGCAAGAGACATGAGCTCTGGGATTACCGTAATACCACCGAAGTAGTTAAAGCCTTTCAGAGCAGGATATTCAACCGTAAACGGAAAGCCAGTTAGCGCGGCAACAATCAATGGGAATAGAATCACCATAGCGATGCTGGTTTTAAGTACTGGAAACTGTTGTCCGGTCAGTTCTTGACGTTTTTTAGCCCAACGACGCAGTACAAAAATCCCTGCAACGGCAGCACCTAAGGCAATCCAGACCAAAGATGAAAGGTCTCCGCCGATTAGTTTAGGCATGTATAGGCCGCGAACATTTAGGAACACTGCTTCGCCTAAACTTAAGCTTTGACGAGCACCAGGAAGACTGGAGAGAACGGCGAAGTACCAGAAGAACACCTGCAGTAGCAGCGGTACGTTACGGAAGATCTCAACATAGACCAGTGCCACTTTACGGATCAGCCAGTTATGTGAAAAGTGCGCCACACCAAAGACGAATCCAAGCAGCGTCGCAAAAAAGATACCGATTGCAGAGACCAGAAGGGTGTTTAAGAAGCCAACAACAAATATTCGTCCATAGGTGTCGGTTGATTCAAAAGAGATCAGCGACATTAGAACGTCATAACCTGCGGCTGCGCCTAAGAAGTCGAAACCGGTCTTTATACCCGTCGCTTCCATGTTGGCCAGCGTGTTGCCAATAATGGTGCCAAAGAAATAGAGCAACCCTGCGATCAATGCGATCTGATAGAAGAAACCGCGTATGCGTGGGTTGTTATAAAAGGCGTTGGAGGTGGTTCCGGAGCTTGATTTACGGCTCGCTGACTTAACCTCTTCAATGGTTTTTTGTTTGAACATTGAATTAACCTAAAAATAGAGTGCTTTCACGCAGAAAGGGGCACTGTTGTGCCCCTTTTTAGATCGCTTAAGGTTTAGCGCATTGCTGGTGCGTATAGGATACCGCCATCACGCCAAGACGCGTTGATACCACGTGCTAGCTTAAGTGGTGAGTCCATACCTACGTTACGCTCAAACGACTCTGAGTAGTTACCTACTTGAGTGATGATGTTGTAAGCCCAATCAGCACTTAGGCCTAGGTTACCGCCTAGCTCACCTTCTGAACCTAGAAGACGTTTGTTAGCTGGGTTACCGTTCGCTTTCATGTCCGATGCATTTGCAGACGTTACTTTCTGCTCTTCCGCTTCGATCATTGCGTTTAGAGACCATTTAACAATGTTAAACCACTGGTCATCACCTTGACGAACGACAGGGCCTAGAGGCTCTTTAGAGATAACTTCAGGAAGAATCACTGCATTGCCTGGGTTAGCAAGGCCGATACGCAGTGCCGCAAGCTGTGAACCGTCAGATGTTAGGAAGTCACAACGACCTGATTCGAAACCTTGACGCGTTTGGTCAGATGTATCGAACGTAACCGCTTTGTATGACATGCCGTTCTCACGGAAGTAGTCAGCGATTGCAAGCTCAGTAGACGTACCAGCTTGGATACATGCGTTTGCACCGTCCAGTTGAGTTGCGCTTGATACACCTAGGTCTTTCATGACCATGAATGACGCACCGTCGTAGTAGTTGGTACCTGCAAAGTTGATACCTAGTGATGTGTCACGAGTGTGAGTCCAAGTCGTGTTACGAGATAGCATGTCGATTTCGCCAGACGCTAGGGCAGTGAAACGCTCCTTAGCAGTGAGTGGCTTGTATTGAACTGCTTCTGAATCGCCAAGTACTGCAGCTGCAACCGCACGACACATATCAACGTCTAGGCCGCTCCATTTGCCGTTCTCATCTTTCTGAGAGAAGCCTGCAAGACCAGTAGAAACACCACAAGTCAGGGTGCCACGGCTCTTAACATCGTCAAGAGTAGCTGCTTGAACTGCACCAGCAGTCATTGTTGCAGCAAGGATAGAAGCGGTTAGTAAAGCTTTCTTAGCCATTATGTAGATCCTCTTTTGAGTAGGTTGTTGTTCTTTTTCCACAGCAACTAGTGTGCCAACAATTTTCAGTAAAAAATTTCTATCGATATTGATCGTTAAAAATTGTCAGAAAGTTACGGAATAACGGGGGGTTTTGATCAAATAATCATTAATACCCAACGTCGGCACTCTGCTTACTCGATTAAGATTGTTTCATTCTGACTCAAAGGTCAATACTAAAGTAGGGCTTAAATTGTTCTTTTGCACAGTATTGGTGCAATTTGATTTAAGCCCTATGCCTCTTATAACCGAACGCAGTATATTAGTCCTATTGGCAAGCGTTCGGAGTGGTTTAGGTGATAGCGATATTGAATGACTACCTAGAAAAACAGCAGCAAAAAGTATCCGCAGCAAGGGATCTGCTGGGTTCAGATCAGAATCGATTGGCGGAGTTAGATCGAGTTTTGATGGGGTCTGATTATGTTGCAGATCAGCTGCAACGACACCCAGATTTGATAGAGCAGTTAGACCTTGATGCAGGTGAGCTGAAAGCAGGCATTTTAACTCAGCAAGTTTTGTCGTCTGTTGAAGCAGTGGAGAGTGAAGAGGCGCTGAGTATTGCGTTGCGCCGGCTGCGTCGATTGGCGATGGTTAGAATCATCTGGCGCGACCTGACACGCTCGGCGGATCTAGCAGAAACTACCCGGATGCTATCTGAGCTGGCCGATGCCACCACCGATGCGGCATTGAACTGGCTGCATAAAGACCTTGTCAAAGATTTGGGTGAGCCCACAGACTCTGCAGGAAATCTGCAGCGCATGGCCGTCATAGGAATGGGCAAGTTGGGAGCACATGAGCTCAATCTTTCCTCTGATATCGATCTGATTTATACCTTTCCAAACAATGGTGAAACGCAAGGCGGACGGCGCTCACTATCCAATCAAGAGTTCTTTACGCGACTGGGTAAAAGGCTGATTCGTGTCTTGGATGCCCCAACAGCAGAAGGGTTTGTATTCCGTGTCGATATGCGTCTGCGTCCGTTTGGATCTTCTGGTCCCTTGGTTGCCAGTTTTGATGCCATGGAACAGTACTACCAGACGCAGGGGCGTGAGTGGGAACGTTATGCGTTGATTAAAGCGCGTATCATCGCTGGCAATAAGGAAGCTGGCGCCCTGTTGATGAAGGATCTTCGACCCTTTGTCTATCGCAAATACATCGACTACAGCGCCTTTGAATCGCTGCGTGAAATGAAAGGGATGATTGAGCGTGAGAACCGCTTAAAGGGTCGCGAGAACAACGTTAAGTTGGGATCTGGTGGTATTCGTGAGGTTGAATTTATTGCTCAAGCCTTTCAGTTGATTCGCGGTGGGCGTGATACACGCCTTCAACAACGAGAGTTGTGCAATATATTGCCGCTGCTGCCTGAAGCGGTCGGCATTCCCGAATCAGTTGTGACCGAGCTCACTGAGGCTTATGTATTCCTGCGTAATGTGGAACATGCGATTCAGGCGCAAGCCGACAAGCAGACCCAAGAGTTACCGGCCGATGATCTCGGTATGCAGCGCCTTGCCTACTCAATGGAATTTAATAGTGCTGAGGCGCTATTAACTGAGCTAAATGACCATCGAAGCCGCGTCTCGAAACACTTTGCAGATGTCATTGCACCCGTTGATCAAGAAGACAATGCCGAGCAAATCGAGAGCGATGCGCATTTAACCGGCCTTTGGCATGAAGAGTTTTCTGATCAAGAGGCGCTGGCTCACTATCTAACGGAGCTGGGTTACAGTGAAACCGATCGAGCGGTGAAGGCGTTGGTATCGCTGCGACAGTTAAGAACGGTTCAGGCGTTGCAAAATGTTGGGCAGGAACGCCTTCTAGACCTACTTCCCCGTCTGCTTAGGGATCTATCGGACGTTGAAAACGCTGAAGAGACCTTAGAGCGTGTGTTGCAGTTGATCCAAGCCGTAGTGCGTCGTTCAGCGTATCTACTGTTGTTGGCTGAGAATCCAAGTGCTAGAGCGCAGCTTGTGAAGCTCTGCTCAGCCAGTCCATGGTTTGCAGAGAAGCTGGCTCATCAACCGGTGCTACTTGATGAGCTGATCGATGCGGCAGCACTGTTCAATCCACCGGATGCAGAAGCCTTATCCAATGAGTTGCGACAGCAGTTGATGCGTATTCCTGAAGACGACATTGAGCAATTAATGGAGGCACTGCGTTACTTCAGAAATGCTCACATCTTGCGAGTGGCCGCGGCAGATATAACAGAGGCTTTGCCTCTGATGAAAGTGAGTGATTACTTAACATGGCTAGCAGAGGCGATTCTGCAGGCCGTTTTGGAGATTGCGTGGCGTGATATGACCACTAAATACGGAACGCCACAGCGCTCGGCAGGTGTTCCGTGCGATCAAGATTTTGTCATTATCGGCTTTGGCAAATTGGGCGGTATCGAACTCTCTTATGGATCGGATCTGGATCTGGTCTTTGTGCATGATGCTCCCAGTAACTTACTGACCATTGGCGGTAATAAAGAGATTGCCAATGACGTATTCTTTACTCGCTTAGGTCAGCGCATTATCCATATTTTGAACACCTTCACTACGTCGGGTCAGCTCTATGAAGTGGACATGCGTCTGCGGCCTTCTGGTAATTCTGGCTTACTAGTAAGCTCTCTTAATGCGTTTGAAGCCTATCAAATGAACGAAGCGTGGACCTGGGAACATCAGGCGCTGGTTCGGGCTCGTGTTGTGGCAGGGTCGAGTCGGCTTAAAGGCGAGTTTGAAACGGTTCGCGCCAAGGTGTTGTGTAAAGAGCGAAGCGCCGACGAATTGCGTGAAGAAGTGGTCGCCATGCGCCAGAAGATGCGTGATCACCTTGGCAGTGCAGAGGGCTCAGAAGAGTTCAACATCAAACAGGATGCGGGTGGTATCGTCGATATCGAGTTTGCAGTGCAGTATCTGGTGCTCAAATACGCTAAAGAGTCAGCTGCGCTCTATGAGTACACCGATAACGTCCGCATTATTGAGGCGCTGTCTGATGCAGGCTATCTCGATCCAATGCATGCCGAGGTGTTAAGCGAGAGCTATAAAACCTACCGCGCATTAGGTCATCGCCAAACCCTGCAAAATTCTAAGGGGGTGGTAACAAAAGCTGCTTTATCTGAAATGCGAGACGCAG
>CATEEE010000057.1 GCA_949499045.1 Marinobacterium sp. xm-d-530
CTGATCGGTATCTGGAACATTAACTTTCAAGATATTCATGCCCATGCCATTTTGCCGTACGACGGTCGTTTAGCCCACCTTCCTGCCTATCTAGAGCAGTTGGAGATGGAGAGTAACGGAAAGAGTGTTGGCGTCGACGGAAGTTCAATTGCACAGCGCACCTGTCCAATTCTTTGGGGCGAGATTGGCCCGAACGCGCAGCACGCGTTTTACCAACTGCTTCACCAAGGTACAGAACGCGTGATGTGTGATTTTATTGTCCCAGCACGCCGTTATGTCGATCGTGAAAGTTCACTGCAAGAGCAGCATCAACTGGCTCTCGCTAACTGTCTAGCTCAAGCACGCGTTCTCGCCTTAGGCGATGCCGCGCTTACCGATGGTATCGAGCGTCCATCTTGGCAGCGCTACTTTGGCAACCAGCCAAGCACGGTTCTAATGCTGGATGAGTTAACGCCGTACAATCTTGGTAGCCTGATCGCACTCTATGAACATAAGGTCTACGTTCAAGCGGTTATCTGGGGTATTAACCCATTTGATCAGTGGGGTGTCGAGCTGGGTAAAAAAGTGGCTAACGATCTAATTACCGCACTTAATAACAGGGCTGACCATCAGTACGACCCGGCGACAGAGGGGCTACTGAATGAGATTCAAAATTTACGAGGTAACGGACAATGATGATCAGCGTATGGGGGCACGAACTCAGCGCATGGATTGCCCGTGCACAGCTAGCTGCCTACGGTAATGACATCTACCATGCAGTCGCCGATAACGAACCGATTGAGAGCCACTTGCGATCTGAACCGGGACTGCTGACCAGCATTCAGGCAGCTGAGTTTAATCAGCGTCTAATGATCGACCCTCAAAAAGCTCTCGAATCCGATGTTCATTGGATTGCCATGGAATCGAGCGATTTTGATGAAGCCAAAACGCTGGTCCAGCGTTTAGCCGAATCGGACAAACCACTGCTCCTGATTAATCAGAGTAACTTTGGTGTCGGCGCTAGCGATGAACTGCAGTCGATGCTGGATGAGAGCAAAGGTCAGTACGTTGTCTACTTCCCCGATGTATTGCAAGCAGGCCAAGCGATGCAGCAGTTTGCTAATCCCCAAGCCCTGCTGATTGGCAGTGAGCACGACGTTGCAACGGAGCTACTGCTTAGCCTATTACGCCCCTTCCACTTGGGTCAGAGAGCCATTCAACGCATGACACGCCGCGAGGCCGAGTTCGTTAAGTATGCAATCACCGGTATCTTGGCGCTGCGCTTAGGTTACATCAACGAGATGGCAGGACTCTGTGATCAGCTCGGCATTGATATTGATGCCATTCGCCGCGGTATGACGACTGATGTGCGTATCGGCAGCCACTATCTACAACCGGGCTCTGGATTTGGCGGACAGCAGTTCACTCAATATTTAGAGGGCCTTTCAACGCTGCTCAGTGAGCAGAAGGGGTCGGTCTTTGTCGATACCCTACTGCAGCAAAATGAGGTCAATAAAGAGTGGCCATTTAGAACGCTATGGCAGCACTATCAGTGTGACCTGAGTAACAAGACGTTTGCCATCTGGGGCGTTGCGTTCAAACCGGGTGTCGCCGACGTTGAGACGTCACCGGCACTGCGCGTCATTGATGCTCTGTTGGCGCAGGGCGCGAAACTACAGATCCATGACCCTGAAGCGTTGCAGACATTGGCAGCACGCTACCCAGGCAATCAGCAGATACGATTGATGACGCATAACTATGACGCTTGTGTAGGAGCTGATGCGCTGTTGGTACTGACGGCATGGCCAGAGTATGCATCACCCGATTTCACCCGTATCGTGTCACAATTGAAGAACCCTCTTATCATTGATGGGCGCAATCTGTATGATCCAAACCGCGTCCAATCAGCGGGAATTACCTACTACTGTATGGGACGCAGCTGTTTAACTAACGCCTAAATTAAAAAGGTTGCTGTGACCCAAAAGAAGATTGAACACGCCCAGCTACACTGGCGCGATGAACAGCCCGAATCCACTCAGTTTGGTGATATCTACTTCAGTGTTGAAGATGGTATCGCTGAGACTGAGCATGTGTTCATTCAATCCAATCAGCTCCCAGAACGACTAGCATCCCTCGATCAGCCCACTTTCACCATTGGTGAGACCGGTTTCGGTACCGGGATTAACTTCCTTGTGGCTCGTCACCATTTTTTAACGACGTCTAAACCAGGGCAACAACTGCACTTTATCAGTTGTGAAAAGTACCCAATGCGCTTGGCCGACCTTAAACGAGCGTTGACGCCTATTGGGGAAAAAGAGGCGTTTGCATCGGGCGTCGATCAACTGGTAAGACTATGGCCAGCGGCTCTACCTGGGTTTCACAAGCTAAGCTTCGACAACGGACGTGTCCAGCTATGGCTTCTATTCGGCGATGCTTCCCAGCAGCTCGCGCAGATCGATGCCAAAGTA
>CATEEE010000058.1 GCA_949499045.1 Marinobacterium sp. xm-d-530
TCGCCGAGTGCTTTTGCCGCCACTTCAAGCAGTTTGAAACAGAGGTTCACACCGACCGACATATTGGGGGCAAAAACGATTGAGATCGACTCTCCACCGTCTGCCAGCTTAGCCTTCTGAGACTCAGTAAGACCGGTCGTACCAACTACCATCGATTTACCAGCCGCTTTACAGATCTCAAGGTTAGCCAGGGTTGATTCTGGGCTAGTGAAGTCGATCAATACATCAAAATCACCAGTAACCGATTCAAGCGATCCAGTAATCGCAACACCCAGACGACCCACGCCAGCCAACTCACCTGCATCTGCACCGATTAGAGAGCTATCAGGAAGCACGACGGCTGCACCTAAGGTTAAACCTTCTACTGCGTCGACTGCTTCAATCAATGTTTTACCCATGCGCCCTGCGGCACCCGTGATGGCAATACGTGTCATCTCTTATTCCTTAACTGAAAATCTATTCGTCAGTGACCGTCAGTCCTTGGTCCATATCCAAGGCTGGCATATCACTCATCAGGCAACCCACGACTTTTGCCGGCACACCTGCAACGGTGGTGTGCGCTTCAACGGGCTCTAACACCACACTGCCTGCACCCACTTTGGCACCCTGGCCTACTTCGATGTTGCCAAGAATCTTAGCACCCGCGCCGATCAAAACCCCAGCGCGAATTTTCGGATGTCGATCACCCGACTCCTTACCGGTACCACCAAGGGTCACAGATTGGAGAATAGAGACATCATTCTCAATGATACAAGTCTCACCAATGACGATGCCCGTCGCGTGGTCGAACATCACACCCTTACCGATGTTAGCAGCAGGATGAATATCGACCTGCAGGGTAGAGCTCATGCGACTCTGTAGATAGCTTGCCAAGGATTGACGTCCCTGACGCCACATGAAGTTGGCAACACGGTATGACTGCAGTGCGTGATAACCCTTCAAGTACAATAGCACGGTACTGTAATCACGAATGGCAGGGTCACGAGTGTAGACTGCAAGTAGATCGGCACAGGCCGCTTCGATCAGCGTAGAGTCCGCTTCATAAGCGACCTCAAAGATCTCACGCATCGCCACAGCGGGCACAACATCATCAGAAAGCTTCTCAGCTAACAGATAGGAGAGTGCCGAACGCAGCGTTGGGTGGCTGTTTATCGTAGTATGATAAAAGCTCGACAGAAGTGGCTCATTTGCACTTAACGTGCTCGCCTCACTCTGAAGTGCTTGCCATACCTCTGCAACCGCCTGTTCACCCATAATTTAGGTCATATCCTCAAAGAATTTTTTAACGGAATCAAAGAAGCCATGCTTCTTAGGTCCGTGTTTTTGATGCTCTTCCGTTGAATCACGGAACTCTTCTAGCAACTCTTTCTGAAGTGATGTAAGGCTGACCGGTGTTTCAACAACCGCACGAACCATCAAATCACCCAATGCACCACCACGCACCGGTTTTACACCCTTACCACGAAGTCGGAACATCTTACCGGTCTGTGTCTCTGCCGGAATCTTCAGTTTAACCTGACCATCCAGAGTTGGCACGTTTAGTTCGCCACCCAAGGCTGCATCAACAAAACTGATAGGCACTTCACAGTAGAGGTTTGCACCGTCGCGTTCAAAAATTGCGTGATCTTGAACGTTTACTTGTACATAGAGATCACCTGAAGGTCCACCGTGTGCTCCCGCTTCACCCTCACCTGAAAGGCGAATACGATCACCGGTATCTACACCCGCAGGGATTTTAACTTCCAGCGTTTTGGTCTTCTGTGTACGGCCTTGGCCATGACAGACGTTACAGGGATCAGAGATGACTTTGCCTTCGCCATGACAGGTTGGACAGGTCTGCTGAACCGCAAAGAAACCTTGCTGCATACGAACCTGACCCACACCGCCACAGGTGCCACACGTCTTCGCAGTTGTACCTTTCTTAGCACCGCTGCCATCACAGGTTTCACAAGAGACGTAAGTCGGGACTTTTAAGGTCTTTTCACAACCCCGTACCGCCTCTTCGAGACTCAAATCTAGGTTGTAACGCAGATCGGCACCACGACGCACATTAGAACGACCGCGGCCACGACCACCGCCACCACCAAACATATCGCCAAAGACATCACCAAAGATATCTGAGAAACCGCCTTCAAAGCCGCCGCCCATACCACCTTGACCACCTAAGCCAGCATGACCGTACTGATCGTAGGCTGCTTTCTTCTGCGCGTCTGACAGCACTTCGTAGGCTTCGCTGATCTCTTTAAATTTGAGCTCTGATGCCTCGTCATCGGGATTACGATCAGGGTGGTACTTCATCGCTAGGCGACGGTACGCCTTTTTGATGTCACGGTCAGATGCATCGCGCGAGACACCTAACAGCTCATAATAATCTTGCTTGCTCATACTGCGTGTAAACCTGTAATTACGCTATCGTGAATATGACAACGCGGGAGTAAAGACCCCCGCGCTGACACACGATGTTGTGAGAGTCTTAACTCTCGTTATTGATCGCTAAGCTTATTTCTTGTCGTCTTTGACTTCTTCAAACTCAGCATCAACAACGTCATCGCCTGCATCGCGAGCCGCTTCGGCTTCAGGACCTTGGCCAGCTTCAGCTTGTTGTGCAGCGTCTGCATACATCTTCTGAGCAACACCCGAAACCGCCTCAGTTAACGCTTCGGTTTTTGCTGTGATGTCTGCAATGTCAGAGCCTTTCAACGCATCTTCCAATGCTGTGATAGCCGCTTCGATGTTCGATTTCTCTTCATCAGAAGCCTTGTCACCCGCATCTTCCAGCGTCTTACGTGCGGTGTGAACCATGGCATCGCCTTGGTTACGAGCCGCTGTTAGCTCTTCAAACTTCTTATCTTCTTCAGCGTGTGCTTCAGCATCCTGAACCATCTTCTCGACTTCATCATCGCTCAGACCCGAAGAGGCTTTAATCACGATCGACTGCTCTTTACCAGTCGCCTGGTCTTTAGCAGAGACATTTAGAATACCGTTGGCATCGATGTCGAAGGTCACTTCGATCTGAGGCATACCACGTGGTGCTGGTGGAATGTCCGCAAGGTCGAAACGGCCTAGCGACTTGTTCTGAGTCGCTTGCTTACGCTCACCCTGAACAACGTGAATCGTTACCGCGGTCTGGTTATCTTCCGCAGTCGAGAACGTCTGCGACTTACGCGTCGGGATTGTTGTGTTCTTGTCGATCAATGGGGTAGCCACACCACCCATTGTCTCGATACCTAGAGTCAGTGGTGTTACGTCCAGTAGAAGGACGTCCTTCACGTCACCTGAAAGTACAGCACCCTGAAGGGCTGCACCCATCGCAACAGCTTCGTCTGGGTTAACGTCTTTACGTGGCTCTTTACCAAAGAACTCAGCCACTTTCGTTTGTACCATTGGCATACGAGTCTGACCGCCGACAAGAATAACGTCGTCGATTTCAGAAGCGGATAGGCCCGCATCTTGAAGTGCAATGCGACAAGGCTCAAGCGAACGTTGTACAAGATCTTCCACCAAAGACTCTAGCTTCGAACGAGACAGTTTAACGTTCAAGTGCTTAGGACCGGTTGCATCCGCCGTGATGTATGGAAGGTTTACATCCGTAGACTGTGCAGAAGAAAGCTCAACCTTCGCTTTCTCACCCGCCTCTTTCAGACGCTGAAGCGCAAGAGGGTCGTTGTGTAGATCGATGCCAGACTCTTTCTTGAATTCATCTGCTAGGTAGTTAATGACTGCAAGGTCAAAGTCTTCACCACCAAGGAATGTATCACCATTGGTTGCTAATACTTCGAACTGGTGCTCGCCATCAACGTCAGCGATTTCGATGATCGAGATATCGAAAGTACCACCACCAAGGTCATACACTGCGATTGTACGATCGCCGGCACCTTTATCCATACCGTAGGCAAGTGCCGCAGCAGTAGGTTCGTTGATGATACGTTTAACTTCTAGACCCGCAATACGACCAGCATCTTTAGTTGCCTGACGCTGTGAATCGTTGAAGTAAGCAGGAACCGTGATAACCGCTTCTGTAACCGACTCGCCAAGGTAATCTTCAGCCGTTTTCTTCATCTTCTTAAGAACTTCTGCAGAGATCTGAGGAGGTGCTAGCTTCTCGCCTTTCACCTCAACCCAAGCATCGCCGTTGTCCGCTTTAGCAATGTTGTACGGCACCATTTTGATGTCTTTTTGTACTACATCGTCTTCAAAACGACGACCGATTAGACGCTTGATCGCGAACAGCGTGTTGTCTGGGTTAGTAACCGCCTGACGTTTAGCCGACTGACCGACGAGAGTCTCGCCTTCAGCTGAGTAAGCAATGATCGACGGAGTGGTACGATCGCCTTCAGCGTTCTCAATAACTTTGGTTTTTTCGCCTTCAAGTACTGCTACACACGAGTTGGTAGTACCTAGGTCAATACCGATGATTTTACCCATGTTTAAATCTCCTAATGACACCGCGTGGGTGCTTAAAACTGTTTTACCTTAACCCCTATATGGGTGTGGTCTTTCAAATATCAAGTCTGCTTTTAAAAAGCTTTTAAGCTTTAGCAACCATAACCATTGCTGGACGAACTAAGCGGCCATTAAGTAGGTAGCCTTTCTGCATGACAGCAATGACAGAGTTCGGTGCCGCACCTTCCGCTTCAACCATCGACATCGCTTGATGGTGCTCTGGATTAAATGCTTCACCCTCTGGGTTGATCACTTCTAGATTGAATTTGGCTACGCCATCGATGAACATTTTGTGTGTCATCTCAACGCCTTCGCGAAGTGGTTTAACCACCTCATCTTCGACCTGGCTCGCTTCAATCGCGCGCTCTAGACTGTCAATAACAGGCAGAAGTTCTTCGGCAAATTTCTCAACGGCAAACTTACGCGCTTTATCAACCTCTACCTCAGCACGACGACGCTGGTTAGCGATCTCTGCTTGGGCACGAGGTTCAAGTTCTGATAGCTGCTTTTGCAGCTCAGCAATCGTTGCATTCGCCGCAGCCAGTTCCTCTTGAAGGGATTCAACGGTTAACTCTTCCGTTTCAACCAGTTCAGGCTCTACAAGGTTTTCTTCAGTTGTTGCGTCGACTTGAGTCTCTTCAACCTGATCTTGATTTGTCTGATCTTCATTCGCCATGCTGTTATCTCCAGAATCATTCAATCTTGAAAACCTATGTGGTATCGGCGAAAAGAAATTCAACCCTTTGCCTCGCTTTTTTGGCGCTAAAAGGCACTTTTCTGTTGCCTAAGTAGAAATTATTGGTTAAAAATACAGTAACTGTATATCTAAACAGGTATTGTGCCATGCTAACGCTTCTCAGCATTCGAAACTTTGCAATTGTCTCGACCCTCGATCTAGAACTGAAATCGGGTATGACCGTTGTCAGCGGTGAGACCGGTGCCGGCAAATCGATCATGCTTGACGCACTGGGGTTAGCCCTAGGAAAACGCGCCGAGGCCGACTCTGTTAGAGAAGGGGCAAAACGCGCTGAGATTAGCGCGGCTTTCGACATAGAGTCACTTCCAGACGCTAAACACTGGTTAGAAACCAATGAGTTGGAATCTGAAGAGAGTAACGAGTGTATTCTTCGCCGCACGCTCAGTGCCGATGGTCGCAGCCGCAGCTACATTAATGGTCACCCCTGCCCACTGAACCGAGTGAAAGAGTTAGGTGAGTTACTCGTCGACATACATGGTCAGCACGAGCACCAGCGCCTGTTAAAGCGAGATTTTCACCGCACCCTGCTCGATAATTATGCAAAGTCGAATGAGGTAGCACAGGACGTCCGAAAACTGTACACCCAGTGGCAATCAAAACAGAGTGAATTGAAACGCCTACAGGATTTGAGTGAAGAGGCAAATGCGCAACTGCAACTGTTGAGCTATCAAACCGAAGAGCTGAACCGATTAGACCCCCAAACAGGCGAGCTGCAAGCTCTAGAAGAGGAGCAGAAGATACTCTCCAACGCGGGTGCCATTCTAAGCAGTGGCCAGCAGATCCAAATGCTATTGAGCGAGGGTGAAGAGAGCAATGCAACGGCGGTACTCAACCAAGCACTCCATTTGCTGAGTGATATCGAAGCAGACTCACCAGCCCTGCAACAGACCACCGAAATGCTCAACGCTGCACTGATTCAAGTGGAAGAGGCCGAACGCGAACTCAGCCATTTTGTTCAACGTGTGGAGCTAGACCCTGAACGACTTCAGGAAGTCGAAGATCGCTTAACAAGCATCTACGATCTAGCCCGTAAACACCGTATTGCACCGGAGCAACTACCGGAGTTAAAAGACCAACTGAATGCCGAACTCGACTCTCTGGCCCACGTCGATGAAAACTTAGAGCAGCTCGAGGCCGAGGTTGCTACTGCGAACGCAGAGTTATTAGAGAAAGCCCGTCAACTGAGCAAGTTACGCAGCAAAGCCGCTAAACAACTCGATAATGAAGTAAACGAACAGCTTGCGATGCTGGGCATGAACAGCGCGCGTTTCACCGCCAGCCTGAGTGATATAGATCCTAAGTACATTACAGCCCAGGGTCTGGAAGAGATAGAGTTCTTAATCAATACCAATCAAGGCCAAACCGCTAAACCGCTGGCCAAAGTTGCATCAGGTGGTGAGCTTTCACGAATCAGCCTTGCCATTCAGGTAGTAACAGCCAAGACGACTGACACCCCGACACTCATTTTTGACGAAGTCGATGTTGGTATTGGAGGTGGAATTGCAGAGGTCGTTGGACGACTGTTACGTCAGCTAAGTGGACGTGCACAGATTTTATGTGTGACGCATCAACCTCAGGTTGCATCGCAGGGCACACAGCACCTGTTTGTTAGCAAAGGTGCAGAGACCGGTTCGGTTGAGACAAAAATCACTCCACTGACCGAGAATCAGCGCATCAACGAGGTCGCTAGAATGTTAGGTGGACTCGAGATGACCGAGACCACTCTTGAGCATGCTAAAGAGATGCTGACGAGCGCGCTATAGACTGGTCGATTCAGACAGTGGCGTGTAAACTAATGCCACGTTGAATAGTCACAGGAACAACCTGAACATGCGCAAGCTCATCATCTCTGCTTTTCTTGCAACCCTCGTTACGGGCTGTACGACATTCCCTGGCGTCTACAAAATGGACGTTCCGCAAGGTAACCAGGTCACTCAAGAGATGGTCGATCAGCTTCGTCCAGGCATGACCCAAAGCCAAGTTCGTTATGTGCTAGGTACGCCCTTGCTAACAGACACCTTCAACCAGAACCGTTGGGATTATGTCTTTCAATTGGTGCAAGAAGATGAAGTGGTAGAACTGCGTCAGTTCCGTGTCTACTTTGAAAACGACAAGCTAGTGCGTTTGGAAGGCGATCTGAAGCCACAATAAAAGAGACGTCGACGAATACAAAAAAGCCAACTTAAGAGTTGGCTTTTTTGGCTTTAGCTTCTGCCGCTCGACGGGCACGAACCTCTTTAGGATCGGCAATTAATGGCCGGTAGATCTCCACTCTGTCCCCATCACGCAGGACCTCTGCTTTAGGATCTTTAATCGCACGACTAAAGATCCCCATAGGGTCGCTGTTAATATCGATCTGTTGATACAGCTCAGCAATACGGGATCGAACGACCGCATCGTAAACCGTTGTACCCTCTTCAACTTGTAAAACAATGATCTTCTGCTCAGTCGGTAAAGCATAGGCCACTTCAACGTTAATCACTGATCACCTCATCCGTAAATTTGATCAGCGCGCGACACAAAGGCATCCACCAGGGTTGTCGCGACACTATTAAACACTTTAGACATAGCCAGTCCGGTTAGCTTGCCTTCAAACTCGAAACTGAGATTGAGTTCCACCTTGGATGCCTCGTCTGATAACTCAGTAAACGTCCAAACCCCTTCAAGGCTTTTAAAGGGGCCATTAACCAAACCAATGGTCATAGATGAAGGGCGAACCAGCCTATTGCGCGTCGTAAAATCATAGCTCAGCCCACCCTTAGACAGATTCAATGTCGCTTCCAGCATTTCACCATTCTCGGCAATTACTTCAGTACCGGAGCACCAAGGCAGAAATTCTGGGTAGCGACGCACATCATTAATCAGATCAAACATCTGTTCAGCGGTGTGCAGGACAAGGGCGGTTCTGTTTACGACCGTCATAACGGTAGCCAAATCTCAAATAACTGTAACGGGCTGTATATTGTCACGTTTATATCCTCTTTGAACAAGAGGATTCCTTCCTTTGCACACAACAGCCCTATATAATCCGCCGCATGGCAAAAAAGAAGAAAGCTCCTGGCGGAAACACCATCTGCCAAAATAAACGTGCACGATTCGAGTACAGCATCGAAAATAAATTCGAAGCTGGCCTTGTGCTGACCGGGTGGGAAGTGAAAAGCCTACGCGAAGGCCGCGCACAACTGGTTGAGTCTTACATCGATTTTAAAAACGGTGAAGCTTGGCTATTGGGTGCCCACTTCTCGCCATTAAAAACCGCCTGCACACACGTTGTTGCAGATCCGGTTAGACCACGTAAATTGCTGCTTAACCGCACAGAACTTAACCGCCTAGCCGGCGCCGTTGAAGCCAAAGGCTTTACCTGCGTTGCGCTTAGCCTCTACTGGAAAGAGAGCAATATTAAGTGTGAGATCGGTTTAGCTAAAGGCAAGAAACTTCACGACAAGCGCGCGACTGAAAAAGAGCGCGACTGGAACCGTGAAAAACAGCGTGTTCTAAGCAAGAACCAATAGAGTTCTTGTAACCCAGATAGCAAACGCTATACTGGCTAGTTCTGGGGGTGACTTGGATTCGACGCCGATTACAAACCCTTAGGTGCATGTCGAGAATGTGATGATTCTCGTTAATCCCTCATCACACAGTTATAGTTGCAAACGACGATAACTACGCTCTAGCAGCTTAAGTCTGCTAGCGCTGCCCTCTAAGGTGTCTATAACTCAGAGTTTCGGCAGTGTCATACGAGATAGAATCGCCCGGAGACTTCGCCTTAAGGCAAAGGGTTAAAACTCAAAAAGGCTCGCCCATAACAGCCTGACTCTCGGCTCGTGACGGGTTAATTCAATAGAGATGTCTATGCATGTAGAGCTTGAGGCAGAGGATTGACGGACGCGGGTTCGAAACCCGCCACCTCCACCA
>CATEEE010000059.1 GCA_949499045.1 Marinobacterium sp. xm-d-530
AGAGATGCCCAAACTGAGGGGTATGCGTACCCAGCGGTTCCAGAACTCTTTTGACGAGAACCAGTATCCAACCAGTAAATGCGCAATAACAAGTGTTGCGATTTGACCGAGCTCCACACCAATATTGAAGGCTATTAAGTTCTCTACAAAATTGTCTGACTGCAAGCCTATCTCGCGAAGTACCCCTGCAAACCCCAGTCCATGCAACAAACCAAAACCAAAGACTAGCCCTATGCGAGATTTAGAGACTCGATCTTTAAACAGATTTTCAACGGCGACATAGACGATCGACAGTGCTATCAGGGGTTCCACAATGAAAGGGGGGATGTTTACAAGCCCTAGAATGGCCAGTGCTAAAGTCAATGTGTGTGCGGCCGTGAAGGCGGTGACCTGCCATAGAAGATCTTTAAGACGCTGACTTAACAGGTAGAGACCCAGGACAAATAGAATGTGATCAAGGCCTAAGGGTAATATGTGCTCAAACCCCAGTTTGACGTAATCTAGAAGACCTTGGCGTTTCAACTCAAGACGACTTAAATTAATCGCTTCCGATTGGGTGCCGGCAGCTACCCAAGATGCGCCTTTGATCTCACCCTGTTCGCTTAACCGGACCACGGCATCGCCATAGGCTTCTGGCCAGCTAAAGGCGATCTCTGGCGAGATCAATTCGACAGAAAAACGGTAAGTGACCAAAGATTGTCTAGCCAGATCAACATCGGGTTGATCGATCACCGTTAGATCAGAGCTAAGCAGTGATTTATTTAGAGGCGTTTCCGTTGAGACGAGAGTGATCTGATTAAACAGCTTGGCAATGAAGGGGGCTGATTTATTTGAAAGCTCAGCAGTGGATAGGGCTCTTAGTTGATTGTACTCTTCTGCTGTTGGTGCTGAATTAGTATCCGCATGATCAGAACCTATCTCACTCATCAGTGCCTCTAGATTGGTATCGATGCGCATTTCCAAACTATTATTAGGTAACACTTCCATCTCAATGATGGTTGGAGTAATTTCATGGGCCTGGCTCAATGTGCTGACTAATAGCAGTAGGCAGCCGAGAAGGCCAAAGTAGAAACGCGCACGTAGAGTCATTAAATTTCCTTAACGGAGCTGGATGTGAGATTTGTTAAACCATTAGTATTGATAGTAGCGATTAGTTCATCGTTCGCAAGTGCTCATGAACAATGGTTAGAGCCTAATCAGTATCAGGTTCGTCCAGAAGCTACGATAAAAGCGGATATCCGGATTGGGCAAAACTTCAAAGGGTACGCCTATCCTTATCTGGAACATGAGACGGATCAGTATATTGAGTGGGACGCATCTGGGCGACGTGCGGTTGATGCAATCACCGGTGATAAACCCGCTTACAGCTCTAAAATGTCCGAAGTGGGCTTTCGCTGGGTTGGATTGGAGTCTAAGGCTTATGATCTAACGTTCGACAGCGAGAAGAAGTTTGTCGATTATATCAACGGGGAAGGCCTTGAGTGGGTGCTCGATTGGTACAAAGAGCAGGGTAAGTCCAAAGAGGGCGTGACAGAGACCTATTATCGTCATGCTAAGACTCTCTTCTCTGTTGAAGGCAGCGAAGAGGCTGAATGGCTTACCGAACCTTTGGGACACCGTTTAGAGTTGATACCGGTCGCTACGTTCACTCAGTGTTCAACCGCCCCTACATTCCAACTGTTATGGCAGGGTAAACCCTTGGAGGGGGCCCTGGTCAGACGTTTTATAAAAGGAAAACGCGGCACTGAACAGTACCGAACCAACCAAAACGGTAAAGTTAGATTTACTGCACAAGAGGGTCCATTTTTAATTAATGCCGTACGTATTGATTATGGATCAGAACCAAGAGCCATGGGTAAAGATTGGGTCAGTGATTGGGCCTCATTAACTTACCAGTGTCATAAATAAGGATAAACAATGAGCGAAACAGTTAAAGCGATTCGAATTAATCAGAATGGCGGTCCGGAAGAGATGAAATTGGTGGATGTTGATCTACCTGAGTTGGGCGAGTTTGACGTGTTGGTTCGTCATGAGGCGGTAGGACTCAACTACATTGATGTTTACTTCCGTACCGGCCTTTACCCGCAAGAGATGCCTGGCAAGATTGGTATGGAAGGCAGTGGGGTTGTTGAAGCCGTTGGCTCGGGTGTAACTTACGTGAGTGTCGGTGATCGTGTTGCTTATGCAGGTCAGCCTCTTGGCGCCTACAGTCAAAAGCGCGTTATGCCACAAAATACATTGATTCAACTGCCAGAGAGCATCAGCTTCGATCAGGGTGCTGCAATGATGCTACAAGGCCTAACCGTTCAGTATCTACTGAATGACAGCTACAAAGTGCAGGCGGGTGATACCATTCTTCTTCATGCCGCGGCAGGTGGTGTCGGTCTGATTGCAGTACAGTGGCTTAAAGCGCTTGGAGCTCGTGTGATCGGTACTGTGGGTAATCAGGCTAAAGCTGATCTTGCTAAGAGCTTTGGTTGTGATGAGACCATTATTTATACAGAAGAGGACTTTGTGGCGCGTACCCGTGAACTGACCGATGGAAAAGGGGTTCAAGCCGTCTACGACTCGATTGGTAAAGATACCTTCATGCAGTCGTTAGACTGTTTGGCACCCCGAGGCACGATGGTCTCTTTTGGTAATGCAACTGGCGCTGTCCCTGCGTTTGAAATTGGCCTATTGGCGGCTAAAGGGTCACTTAAAGTCACCCGTCCTACGCTGATGTCCTATGTGCATGATCGTCCAATGCTGGAGAACATGGCTAAAGATTTGATTGCTCGCGTTGAATCAGGGCAGGTTAAGATTGAGGTGAATCAACGTTACCCATTGGCTGATGCCGCTCAAGCGCATATTGACTTGGAGTCACGTAAAACGACTGGCTCAACGGTGTTGATGCCGTAAAATATGCAGCGGGTGACTGGCTGTTAGCCTATCATCCGCTCTTTTTAATCAGACGCTCTTAATTTCACACCCTAGTCGCTCAGCCTCACTGCGCTGATGGGTCACCATAATCAACATCTTTTGCTGTTCTGTCAGCTTTCTATCGATCCAGTCTAATACCTTCTCTTTAGTCTCTCCGTCTAAGCCTGTCAGGGGTTCATCTAGGATAATAATCGGTTCAGGCCGAAGTAGAGTTCTGATGATACCGATACGCTGGCGCTGACCGCCTGAGAGCTGATTAGGCATCTTGTTGAGTTGATCCAGAAGATCAAGTTCTAACATGGCCTCTTGAATGCGGTCGTTAGGGTCTTGCGACTGGTCCAATCCCAATCGTAAGTTCTTTTGAATGGTTAAGTGTTCAAACAGGTTGTCCTCTTGAAACAGCATCGCGACAGGACGTTCTTCTGGCTGTTGGTCAGTCATGATCTGATCATTGAATCGTACTTCGCCCGATTTGATCGGTGCAAACCCGGCAATCGCCAACAGTAGGGTCGTTTTACCAATCCCGCTTTGACCGAGTAGAGCAACTCTTGATCGATCATCTACCGTTAAGTCATAGCAGTACTCCCAATCAGGATAACTGACCGTGAGTTTGTTGATCTTCAATCCAAGGTTATTGCTCATCGTCAACGCTGCGCTCCAGAAGAATTAAAAGCAGGTAGCAAAGTCCTAGCAGAATCACCGAAGTGATCGCGGCCTCTGACATGCGATAGGTACCCGCAAAGGTATAGATTAGCCAGGGCAGTGTCGGTGACTCATAGCTGCCAAATATAGCAAAAATCGATACATCACCTAAGGCCAACAACAGACCTAACGAGAAAGCGGCTAACAGTGAACGTCGAATAAAGGGATAAATAATGCGAACCCTATCCATCGCTGTGAGTTTCAAATTGCCAACTAACTTTGCATATTGCGAATCAAATTGAATGAATCTTGGACGTAGCTGGCTAATTAAAAAAGGTAATAGAACAAAGGCGTTGAGTAGTATCAACATTAAAGGGGCGTAACTCTCAAGGAGTCCTCGGCTAATTAGCCATATATAGCTACCGGTCGATAACACCATGGCAGGAGCAACCAGAGACTGATTAGCCAACCAACTGAAGAGGGTCTCTTGTATCGGCTTTGCCTGTTGAGCGGCTTTTCTGATGGGGGTTAGTAGTGCGATGGCGGTGATCAGTGCTAGCAGAGATGCCCACAATGCAATAACCATCGATACTCCCATTGCCTTAAACATAGAAGCGTATGGGTAGTTTACTAAAGCCTCTAGATTGAGCGTCAAGAATAGGGCAATGAGAGGGGCTAATAGATAGATCCACCCCAGCCAGTAGAAAGTCATTTGAACAGGGACTCTTACCCCTTGATCGACTCGATAAGCGGTTTGTTCGCGAGTTGAGCCTAGCCAATTTACTTTGCTGGCATAGATCAGAGCAAGATAGACGATTCCTGCTATCGCAAACTGCAACCAAGCCAGAGTGAGCGCTTCGTTGAGGTTGAAATCGTACTTTAGGGCTTGGAAGATTGCGAGTTCTAGCGTGGTCGCTTTAGGGCCGCCGCCAAGGGTTAAAACGATCGCGAAGCTGTTAAAGCATAGAATAAAGATCAACCCCGCCAACGTGGTCACCTGACTTCTGATTGCAGGCCACTCAATGTGTTGAATGCGTTGCCAAAGCGTGAATTTAAGTTGGTCTGCTAGCTGTTCACGACTCAACGGTATGCTGCTATAGCCTTGATACAGGATACGAACAGCTAGGGGAAAGTTGAGATAGATATGTGCGATTAAAATCCCATTAAGACCAAAGAGTTTCCACCCGGTTAACGATTCAATGAAAGGCGATTGTGGCCCTAACAGGTTGACGATGCCGGTAATCAAAATGAGTGATGGCATGACGAACGCTAAGAGTGAAAGTCGCAGAAATTGATGTCTGCCGACAGGCCTTAATCGGTGAAGTGCTCTTGCAATGGGTATCGCTAAAAGTAGAGAGCCTAGTGAGCTTAATAGTGCTTGGTAGAGGGTAAAACTTAGAATGCTTTGTAGGTAACTGTCTTTTAACAGATCGGGGGTAAAACGAGTATCTTCGTATCCGATCAACCCCCAAAAGGCGAGCACCGTCAGAGAGAGGGTGCCCAGATAAACAACCGCACTACTGAGTGTGGTGATAGAGCGGCTTAACGTCATTCAGAGTCATTCATGCAATAGCGTTACTGAGACACAGCGGTACGCCACTCACGAATCCAGCGAGCACGATTCTGTGCCAACTCATCGGTGCCAAGGTTGATCTGCTTGGGAGTGACCAGTTGGTTAAACGCCTCGGGTAACTCAACACCATCAACAACGGGTAGCATCCAGTTAGTGACAGGCAGGATCTGCTGAGCTTCTTTAGAGATTAGGAACTCAAGGAACTGGTTTGCTAACTCAGTTTGGTCGCTGTAAGCGCTAATGGCCGCCACTTCCACCTGTGCAACATGTCCGTCCTTAAATTCAGCGGCTTTATATTGGTTCTTACCTTCCGCAACTACGTGGTATGCAGGTGATGTGGTGTAGCTCAAAACATAGTCAGAACCACCTTCTAAGAAGAGACTGTAGGCTTCCCACCAGCCTTTGGTCACGGTGACGGTCTGCTCAGCGATCTCTGCCCAAGCAGATGTCGTATTATCGCCGTACGCCTTATTAACCCAGGTCATTAAACCTTGACCGGGTGTTGATGTGCGCGGGTCTTGGTAGATCAGGGTTGCATCAGAGGCTAACAGTTCTTCAAAGCTGCTGGCTGGCGCTTTGATCTTTTCGGCATCGTAAATGAATGCGAAATAGCCGTAATCGAAGGGTACAAACTGATTATTGTTCCAGCTTAAGTTGCTGGTGATCTTAGAAGTGTCGACATTGTGCGACTGGATTAGGCCTAGCTGAGTGGCTTCCGTCATTAAACCGTTATCAAGACCCAGTAACACATCGGCTTGTGTGTTGGATTTCTCGACGCGCGCGCGATTTAAGATGCTAACGCCATCTTCTGCCGCAACAAAATTTAGAGTACAACCACACTGTTCTTCAAAAGCCGTTTTAAGCTGTGGGCCAGGTCCCCACTCAGACACAAAACTATCGTATGTATAAACGTTAAGAGTAGGTTTATCTGAGGCAGATGCTGCGAAGGAAGCCGTTAACATCGCGCCGGCAATAGCTAATTTTAGAGTGGTTGCTGAATCCATTGAGAAACTCCTGTAATTTAAAAAACTTAAACATCCATTATTAAGTTAGGCGTTGAATGATACTAAGTGAGCTAGAGGCTGTCATTGCATCTAGAACGGTTTCCGGGAATTTGTCACAATTAATTGCAGACAAACTCTCTTTAAACAGTCAGATTGATTTTCTTCATACGTCGGCTACGCGGCATAGGATGTATTTACTTGAAGATAAAGGTGAGCGGTTTGTTATCCGGGCAGAACCAGCTAAAGATGCACTTCCCGGTGTTGTCCCTTTGCGCGAGAGGAAGATTCTAGACGCTATTGCCACTTTTAAATGGGCACCCAAGTTACTGGTCAACGAGCCACAGCAAGGTGTGCTGATCATGCATCACGCTGGTGACTGCTCAATGATGCTCTCTTTGAAACAAAAATCTGAACTGTTGAAGGCGCTTGCTGAAATGCAGACTTTAACCGACCTGCCTGAGTTAGGTTATGCAGATCTATTTCAACAGTACCGGAATGCATTGATTGATTCAGGACATCTGCAGTTAATCGACGAGACCGAGCAACAATTAATGTCACTGCCTAGGTTGCCAAGAGTCTTAGTGCATCATGATCTTCACCCTGGAAATATTTGCTGGCAGAATGGCGCCCCCACCATTATTGATTGGGAGTACGCAGGTGTTGGAATCGCATGGTTGGATTACGCGGTTTTAATACGAGACCTAGGTTTTACCGCAAAGGAGTTGATGAAGACTCCTTTGTTAAAAGAGTTTGATGAGACCGAGTTGATTCATTGGTTGGCCCAATCAATACAGGTGGTCGATCAGTTAGAGATGCTCTGGTCACACTATAAATCACAAGTTACAGATTAAGGATTATTGGCATGGACATGAACCAGTTATTAGAAAAGATTAAACAAGCACCGCAGAGTGTTGAATTTGCAGAGGTGATGGCAGTGATTGAAGCATCCTATTATCACACAGCCTCCGCGTTCAAGAATGGTGATTTAGAAAACTCAGCGGAGCAGAACCAAGGATCTGCGAAAATCTTAAGCTTTGCCAAGCTTAATGGTCTTACTGAAGCTGAGACACTGGCTTGTTTTGGAACCTACTACCGTGATGATGTTCTGGGTAATCCAGAGGGCACCGATCACGGCAATATTCGTAACTTTATGAAGACTGGATGGGCCGGTGTTACGCTGCCTGAAGGTGTGTTGACGGCTAAGTAACCGTTGGAGCGGTCTAGCATAGGCCGCGATACTCTTCGCTAAGGTGTCTGGCTTAAGCCTGACGCCTCATCTACGATAAGGCTCCAACAGGTCAGGCGCTGTGTCGATCTCATTGTAGGAGCTAGCCCAAAGGGCGAAGCGATGATCAATTGACACAATCGATCAATCGTTCTCTTTCAGCGCATCGGTCGCCTTCTTGCGAAGCACTAGCGAGTAGAGGTCCGTTCGACGGTCTTTGCCATTGGTAACTGACCCTTTCTCCCTTACGTCATACAACGAATCCAAGTTTAAGTCAGCAATCAACGCCATCTCTGTATTCGGTGTGCTCTCAGCGATGATAGCATCGTGCGGGAACGCAAAGTCCGACGGTGAGTAGACCGCTGACTGGGCATACTGGATATCGACGTTATGTACCTGAGGCAGGTTGCCTACACTGCCTCCGATGACGACATAGATCTCATTCTCAATAGCACGCGCTTGGGCGCAACGCTGTACGCGAAGAAAGCCGTTCTTCGTATCCGTCCAGAAGGGGACAAAGAGAATGTCTATGCCTTCATCACGCAGTAGCCGACCCAGCTCAGGAAATTCAACGTCGTAACAGATCAGAATGCCGATACGCCCTGCGTCGGTATCAAAGGCTTGCAGGGTATCACCCCCCTCGATGACCCAGTCGCGACGTTCGTGTGGGGTGATATGAAGCTTAGGTTGTACCTCTATGCTGCCATCACGACGGCACAGGTAGGTGTTATTGTAGAGTGTGTCACCTTCGAGTACCGGAATGCTGCCTGAGATAATGTTGATGTTATAGGCAACGGCAAATCCAGAGATCGCTTCAATGGTCTTCTCGGCATAACCCGCTAGGAATCGAATCGCTTCGTACTGATTCTCTTGATTACCCAGTCCCATAAGAGGGGCGTTGAAGAACTCTGGGAACATAATGAAGTCGGCTGTGTAGTCGGCCATTGAATCCACAAAATACTCAACTTGGGTTAACCAGTGTTCAAAGGAATCGGTAGTACGCATCTGCCACTGTATTGCACTGACACGAACCGAACGTTTTCTGAAGTTCTCCGCCTGAAGTGATTCATCTTCAGGCTCATAATCGATGTTGATCCACTCCAACAGTGTGGCAAAGCCTTTAGAACGCTCATCCTCTGGAAGGTAGTTACGAAGTATGCGCTTTACCTCAAAGTGGTTTGCAAATTGAAAGCTTAATATCGGGTCGTAGGCTTCACGTTTACGGACCGCTTCGATGTACTCTTTCGGAGTCATCTCCTCGGCATGCTTGTAGTAGTTTATGATGCGTCCGCCAGCCAAAATAGACCGTAAATTCAATTGGATACAGATCTCTTTTCGAGCATCATATAACCTTCGACCAAGACGATATTCACGATAATCGGGGTGTACAAATAGATCGAGGCCATAGAGTGCATCGCCTTTCTTATCATGTTGAAAGGTTTCGCGACGTCCAATCAGGTCGTCGTAGGTATGTGCGCGAGTGAAGCGGTTGTAGGCACATTGAACGGACAGTGCGCCGGCAACAATGGTGCCGCGATCTTCAATAACAATTTGCCCTTCAGGAAACTGTTTTAGAAGCAGAGCAAGAGACTCTTTTGGCCAGCTGCCACCCAAATCGTCGTAGACGCGATCCATCAACTCCTCCAGTTGATCAAGATCGTCGATCGTTAGGTTACGCAGTTTCAGTTGCAGATCTTTAGGGTTTTCGTAACTCATGTATCTCTCTCAGGCACTTTTGTCACTATTTAGATAAGTTAAGCATAGACCTGTTATAGGTTTTCTCGAAGTTTTATTTACAATGGTGTTAGTGATTATTGGAGGGATACTGTGTCATTACCAACTTCACCGGATGCCATGTTTCCGGAACTCTTTCTTGAAGTTCAACGCTCAGGTCTGTTTCCTGATTCCAAAACGTTTGTCGATCTAGTGCCAACCGCTACTGCGGATCACATAAATCAAGCGTTTACAGAGTCTAGAACTGCAGTTGGGTTTGATTTGGCAGACTTTGTACCGCGTTTTTTTAAACGGGAAATTCTTGATTCAGCTGCATCAGAGCAGGGCGTTAATAACCCTATTGAGCACATAGAACAGCTTTGGTCTGTTCTGAAACGCCCGTCTGATCAGATTATTGAAGGATCTAGCTGTATTCCATTGCCCAATCCTTACATTGTTCCGGGCGGGCGATTTAATGAGATCTACTATTGGGATAGCTACTTTACTCAGTTGGGTTTAGTGGAGTCCGGTGAGATCGAAACCGTTCGCCATATGGTTGAGAATTTCGCACACCTGATTGAAACACTCGGTTTTATCCCTAACGGCAACCGCAGTTATTTCGCAACACGAAGCCAACCGCCATTTTTTGCTTTGATGGTTGAGTTACTGGCCAACCATACCGATGAATCGGTGCTAGCAGAATTCCTACCTCATATGATGCGCGAGCATCTTCTCTTCTGGATGGATGGGGCTGCTAAACTCGAAGTTGGCGACGCGAATCGTCGCGTCGTTATGACGGACAAAGGCCCATTGAATCGTTATTGGGATGATGTTGCCACTCCGCGCCAGGAGAGCTTTAGGGAGGATGAGTCGCTTGCTAAGCGTTCAGATAGGGGTTCAGAAGCCCTTTATCGTGATTTAAGAGCGGGTGCTGAATCGGGTTGGGACTTCTCATCTCGCTGGTTCAATGGCGAGGATCTTAGCACCATCTCAACCTCAGAGATTATTCCCGTTGATCTTAACTCGCTGTTAGTAATGGTAGAGCGCGTCATTTCGAAAGCCGCTGCAATAAAAGGTTTAACAGAGCTGTCGAGCCATTATGAACAGCTGGCAAATCAACGTGCCGATGCAATTGAACACTATTTCTTCAATGATTCATTAGGCTGTTACGTCGATTTGGATCTTGATGGGTTCAATCAGAGAGATCATCAGTCACTAGCAATGTGTTTTCCGCTATTTGCAGGCATTGCATCAGAACAAAGAGCTGCAAGCGTCGTTAACAAATTGAACGAAGAGTTTTTAAAACCGGGTGGTTGGGTGACAACCAACATAGAATCGGGTGAGCAGTGGGATGCACCAAATGGCTGGGCTCCCTTGCAGTGGATCTGCTTTCAAGGTTTGCAACAGTATCAATTTGATGAGTTGGCAGAAGAGGGGGCTAAACGTTGGTTAACTACCCTTGACTTAGTGTTCAGTAATACGGGCAAAATGTTGGAGAAATATAACGTTGTCACACCCGGTGAAATCGCCGGTGGTGGTGAATACGCTGTGCAGGATGGCTTTGGCTGGACGAATGGGACTTATTTGGCACTAAAGCGCGCAATAGAGACTTAATTTTGGCACAATCATTGCTTGATGTTTTGGATAGATCATAAAAGGAATGGATTTAATGAAAACTGTAATTATGGCTGGCGGCTCTGGATCACGTTTATGGCCACTGTCACGCTCTCTCTATCCTAAACAGTTCTTATCGTTGGCTGGTGAACAGACCATGCTGCAGACGACGGCCTCTCGTGTGAACGGTATCAGTGATGGTAAGCCGTTAGTTATCTGTAATGAAGAGCACCGATTCATCGTTGCCGAGCAGATGCGCGCACTGAATACCCCAGCTGATATTCTTCTAGAGCCAGTCGGACGCAATACGGCACCGGCTATCGCGTTGGCTGCACTGCAAGCACTGACCTCTGAGAGTGACCCATTACTGCTAGTATTAGCGGCTGACCATGTCATTGAGAATGTCGATGTCTTTCAGCAGCAGGTGAACCGAGCTAAATCCTTGGCTGAGGCGGGTGCCTTAGTGACCTTTGGTATTGTCGCAACCGGTCCTGAAACCGGCTATGGCTATATTCGTCGTGGTGCACCTGAATCGGAAGGTTATCAGGTCGCTGAATTCGTAGAGAAACCCGATCTTGAACGCGCTCAATCCTACGTTGATTCAGGTGACTACTACTGGAACAGCGGCATGTTCCTCTTTAAGGCCTCACGTTACATCGAAGAGTTGGGTAAACATCGTCCCGATATTTTAGATGCTTGTACCGCTTCGCTGGAAACCCTAACACCGGATTTGGATTTTGTTCGCATCAACGAAGAGGCCTTTAAAGCCTGCCCAGATGAGTCTATTGATTACGCGGTTATGGAAAAAGCCGATAATGTCGTGGTTGTACCGATGGATGCAGGTTGGAATGATGTCGGTGCCTGGTCTTCTCTTTGGGAAGTGACCCCTAAAGATAGCGACGGCAATGCAGTCAGTGGTGATGTCATTACCCACAACACACAAGATTCCCTAATCAAATCGACCAGTAAGCTGGTAGCTACCGTCGGCGTTAAAGATATTGTCGTGGTTGAAACTAAAGATGCTGTGTTAGTGGCTGGTAAAGATCAGGTGCAGGACGTTAAAAAGATCGTCGAGCGCTTAAAAGCAGATGGTCGCAGTGAGTATGAGTTACACCGTGAAGTCTACCGCCCCTGGGGTAAATACGACTCGATCGATAACGGTGAACGTTACCAAGTTAAGCGTATTACCGTGAAGCCAGGCAATAAACTCTCCGTTCAGATGCACCATCACCGCGCAGAACACTGGATTGTTGTTTCTGGTACGGCTCGTGTCGGCCGCGATGATGAAGAGATCATGTTGACCGAGAATGAGTCGGTGTATCTGCCCGTTGGCTGCGTTCACTGGTTAGAGAACCCAGGCAAGATTCCATTAGAGTTGATCGAAGTGCAATCAGGTTCTTACCTAGGTGAAGATGATATTGTCCGTTTTGAAGATCTTTACGG
>CATEEE010000060.1 GCA_949499045.1 Marinobacterium sp. xm-d-530
GCACCTACTGAAGCAGAAGCGAGCGAAGAGGAAGAAAAACCTCGTCGCCGTCGCCGCGCTGCTAACGATCCGCGATTGAAGCGTCGTCAAGCAGAGGCAGCTGAATAACAGCGCATCTCCATTAGAAAAGCAGCCAATAGGCTGCTTTTTTTTGATCTAATGTCTGCCCAAACTAGGGATAGGCTATCGGCTCTTGCTCTAATTGAACCGAAAAACGATCAAACACACTCTGCTTAATATCATTGGAAAGCTCATCGATATCGCTTCGTGAACCGCCAGCATGATTTACTAACACCAACGCCTGATCTTTATGAACGCCTACTCGTTCTCGATAGTGACCTTTCCAACCGCACTGGTCGATCAGCCATCCTGCCGCAAGTTTTATACCAGCTGCATCAGGGTAGTTGGGCATCTCCGGATAGGTTTGACGCAAACTCTCAAAGCATTCGTTTGATACAACGGGATTTTTAAAGAAACTACCGGCATTTGGGAGTAATTCAGGATTAGGCAGCTTAGATTGGCGGACAGCCACCACTGCGTCAAAAATCGCTTGAGCACTCAGCTCTTTGATTCCTTGGGCGTCCAACCACCCCTGAAGCGCTGCATAGGAACATTTAGCTTCAAATTGTTTAGAGAGTTTGAATATCACTGAAGTAATAATGAAACGACCGGGGTTTCGTTTGAACAACGAATCACGGTAGGCAAACTGACAATCCGCGTTACCCATAACGACAAAAGAGTTAGAGAAAGTATCAAACACCTCTACTCGATCTATAAGGTCCGCCACTTCTACACCATAAGCCCCGATATTCTGTACAGGTGATGCGCCAACCGAACCTGGAATCAGTGCGAGATTCTCTAGACCAAACCGCTCATTTTCAAGGCAGTGAGTCACAAGATCATGCCAATTCTCTCCTGCAGCCACTTTGACCAGCACAGACTCTTTAGAGTCTGAAATTAGTTCAATCCCTTTGGTTAAGATATGAACAACGCAACCGGGAACTTCGTCGGCCAACACCAGGTTACTGCCACCCCCTATCCAAAGGGTTGCAAGATCGTGCTGCACAATAAAGTCGAGCAGTTCAGGGAGGTCGCTTAAATCGTTTAACTCAGTAAAGAATTGAGCTTTAGCCGGCATAGCCAAAGTGTTAAATGCCGTTAAGTCATACCCAGAGTGAATGGTGAGCATTAAGCGAGTCTCACCTCTAATTGCTTAATCAATCCATCGGATGCCGCTTCTATAAGATCAATCACCTCATGAAAACCCGAGTCGCCTTCACCATAATAGGGATCGGGTACTTCCGCCCCACTCTTGCCTGCAAAATCAAGAAACAGGCTCAGGTGTCCAGAGTATTGATCCGGCGCGATGGCTTGCAAATTATCCAGGTTGGTGTCGTCCATCGCCAAGATGTAGTCAAAGTTTTCAAAGTCTGCAGGAGTAGCTTGTCGTGCACGCAAGGGCGTTAAATCGTAGCCACGTTCAGCCCCCACTCTAACAGAGCGTGGGTCTGGCGGGTTACCAACATGCCATGCAGCGGTTCCCGCTGAATCAACTTCAACTCGATCTGCCAACCAGGGGTGATTATCCAGTTTTTTACGAAAAATAGCGTCGGCTGATGGGGAGCGGCAAATATTACCTAAACAGACAAACAACACTCTAATCATTGTAAATGACTCTCCAATTACGGCAGAGACCTACTGGCCTTCCATAATCCGTTTCAATCGCTCAAGGTCCTCAGGGGTATCAACACCGGCTGGAGGCGCCTCAACGGCATTAGCTACATGGATAGAAACACCATTAAATAAGGCACGCAGCTGTTCAAGAGATTCTGTTTTCTCGATCGGAGCAGGTGACCATTGAACATAAGCGTTTAGAAACCCTACTCGGTATGCATAGATACCGATATGACGGCGCCAGGCAAATAGAGAAGGTAAAGCTTCGGGCAGTTCATCATTGGCCATCATATCTCGCGGCCAAGCGATCGGAGCACGTGAAAAATAGAGCGCCATGCCACGTATATCAGTCACCACCTTAACCACATTAGGATTCAAGAGATCGGTTTTCGTCTCGATTGGTTCGGCTAGTGTTGAGATGCCTGCATCTTGATGTGCCGCAAGGTTATCCGCGACTTGATCGATCAACTTTGCAGGAATAAGTGGTTCATCACCCTGCACGTTGACGACAATTTCATGATCTGCCAAACCGATCTTATTAACGACCTCTTGAAGCCTGTCTGTGCCTGACGGGTGATCCGCTGAGGTCATACAAACCTCCGCACCAAAGCCCTTGGCGACCGACTCAATTCTCGGGTCATCTGTTGCAACGATGACACGACTTGCACCACTCTCTAGTGAACGTTCATAGACATGTTGCACCATCGTTTTACCGGCTAGTTCAACCAAAGGTTTACCAGGAAAACGGGTCGATGCATAGCGCGCCGGAATAACGACTGTGAAACTCATCAAGCTTACTCCGGAAGGCGCTCTTCACTGGTTAAAGTGCGGGCTTCGCTCTCAAGCATAACTGGAATACCATCACGGATAGGATAGGCTAAACCACTGGTACGACAGACTAACTCATTACTCTCCTTATCCCACTCCAATGGGGCTTTGCTGACAGGGCAAACAAGGATATCGAGTAGTTTAGGATCCATTTTATTCTCCGTTAGGGTTAACTATACGTTTCAGCAGTTGAGTTAAATGCTCAGTCTCATTGGGTGCAAACTCCGCTTCTACTGAAAGCGCCCAACAATTATCTGGGGCTGTAGCCTGACATTTTACTGCATCTTTATCGGTCATCACCAATGGCAATGAACGATATTGATCGAGCAGCTCTTGAGTAATGGGGGCGTGATCTCTTAAAGGAATGGTTTTAAGCTCAAAACCAAGGTCCGTTAGGGTAGCAAAAAACCGTGAAGGGTTACCGATCCCCGCTAATGCATACACTGTTTTGCTACCAAGCGATTCGATCTGAAGCGTTTTTTTATCACCCGAGGCAAGATGTCTAAACACAGTAGGACGTAGACAATAATTGAGGGCGCCTGGATAGCTAAATGGTCCCTCACCATTCAACACGACCAGATCGACCTCTGCTAATCGTGATAACCCTTCTCTAAGAGGCCCTTCGGGCATCAACTGCTGGTTGCCTAACCCTCTTACAGAGTCGATCACAGCAATTTCGAACTGGCGCCCCATTTGATAGTGTTGTAGCCCATCATCACTGAAGATGATATCGACCGAGTGCTGGTCTATTAGATACTGGCATGCAGAGACTCTATTCGGATCAACAACCACAGGCACTGCTGTCTTTTCAAAGATCATTTGAGGTTCATCCCCCACCGTCTCCGGCGAGGTCTGGTCAGAAACCTTAATCGGATAATGTTTTGCCTGACCACCGTATCCACGACTGACCACACCGGGATTGAAGCCTAAGGATTTTGCTAGGGTCACCAGGTAGATCAAAAGTGGGGTTTTACCCGTGCCACCCACACTGATATTGCCGACCACCACGACAGGCACATCAAATGTGACCGCATGCTTGGTCAAACGAGCCCGGCGGCGCTGAGATATAACACGATAAAGGAGTGATAGCGGCCGCAGTAGATGCAGCCAGGCGGCTTTTTGATACCACGCTTTCTCAATCAATTTAATCGATCTCTCTGGTCGTAAGACTCAATTGAGAAAAGCCTAAATTTGCGGCTACATCCATAGCAGTGATGACCGCTTGATGAGGTGTCGATGCATCGGCGGATATCTTAAGCGGTGTTGCAAGATCGCCGTCACTCTCTTTTAGCAGTGCTGCCCTGAGTGTTTTCGGCTGCGCATTAACCAGTGCTTTATCGTTGACTGCGAAGCTTCCGTCGGCCTTGATGATAATCTCAAGCATATCAACCTGAGCAACCTGGTCTGAAGTTGCTTGTGGCAGATCCACTTTAAGCTGAGTCTCTTTAGTAAAGGTGGTCGACACCATAAAAAAGATCAGCAGCAGAAAGACCACATCAATCAAGGGGGTTAGATTGATGGCGATCTCTTCCGATTGGGGTCTTGGAAAGTTCACAGATCGCCCTATTTCAGATCGACTTTGCGATCACCGTGGATAATATCGACCAACTTGACCGACTCCTGTTCCATTGCTAACACCAGCGTCGAAACTCGACGTTGCAAGAAACGATGCGCTACCAACGCAGGAATAGCAACCGTTAGACCGGCCGCCGTTGTGATCAGTGCTTCAGAGATACCTCCGGCCAGTAGGTTTGCGTTACCGGTGCCAGAGATCATAATCTGAGAGAATACTTTTATCATACCAATGACTGTGCCTAATAACCCAAGCAGAGGTGTAATGACCGCTACAGTACCCAGTGCGTTTAAAAATCTCTCCATCTGATGAATGGCATCGCTGGCCGCATCAGTAATCGACTCTTTCATCACATCGCGACCGGATCCTGCGTTGCTTAAGCCAGCAACAATCAGAGAGCCTAGAGCACTTGCCTGTCTGATCTCTTTTAGGCGCTCATTAGTCAGCTGTCCACCCTTATAGAGCCCCCAGACATCTGCCAGTAGACCGGGTGGTAGTATCCGGTCAGCCCTCAGAGCCATCAAGCGCTCTACCGTTATTGCAAGTGCAAGAATTGAACAGGCTAAAATCGGTAGCATCAACCAACCACCAGCAGAAATTAACTCTAACAACGAACAACCTCAAAAAGACAGATTAACCAGCCAAGACGGCCTATGAGAAACCCATAGTATCGCAGCATTAATGAGTTCGCCAATAACGCGGATACAAGTTTGCAAAAGAGTCACTCTGACATTGCTCTTGGGTAGCGGTTAATATAATTTCACCCTGCTCCGCTGTATTTAAAAGGGTAATATTCCGTTCGGCCAAACGCTTTTTTACAGATTCATTAGGATGCCCATAACGGTTATGTTTGCCGCTCGATGCAATCGCCACTTCAGGCTTAAGTTGATCAAGCCAGACACCAGGGGTGGAACTGTGGCTACCATGGTGGGATAAGACTAACCAAGTGATAGGGGCTAACCTCTGCTGATTTAGCAGCTCTATTTCTGCACGACTCGACATATCGCCTGCAATCAATACTGAGCAACGACCATTATCGACCAACAGAACACAGCTTTGATCATTATCGGACTGCTGGTTCTGTAAAGCGAAAAGCTGGAAATTTACCTCCCCTTTTTTCCACCTTTGTGATTCACAGAGAGAGCCACCCGTCAGAGAGGGCTGCCCAGAATAGAACCTGTTAACTGAAAATTGCTGCAACGTACTCTCTAACCCTCCACTATGATCAATGTCTGAGTGGCTGACGATCAGATCTAACTCGCGATAACCTTGAGCTCTTAGAGTGGGAAACAGCGTGGCTTGAGCCGCAACCCAACCGCTTCGACTTTTTGCTGCTAAATCGTAAACCGTTACTCCCTCTTGAGTCTCAATAACGACTGAAAGCCCTTGGCCAACATCCAGCAGACGAACGAGAAACTCATTCGGTGCGGGTTGGTTCTGCTTAGGCATAATCACCGGCAACAGTAGTATCAAGCTCATCACTTTGATGCGCCCTGGTAAAAACAGAAGAACCATGGCTGCAAGGCTTACAAAGAGACCCAAAACTGAGGGGGGTTGCCAATGAGCATGTAGATCGATCGCCGAATGAACAGAGAGCCCATACCAGAATGCTGCAGCCCAAACTTCATAGAACCATAGCAAGGGTGCAAATAACCCAACCAGTGCGAGCGTAATGGGTAACAAGGCAACAAAGATTGAAACATAGGGGATTGCCCATAGGTTAGACAATGCGCCACCTAGGTTAAATTGCCCTAGCCCGATGAGCAAAACGGGCAACATCGATAGCGTTAAAAAGAGCTGGACTGACACAAGGTTCTTCCACCTTGGAAAATCATTTCGCCAATGAGCAAACTGAATCAACAACCACACCAGACTGAACGAGAGCCAAAAGCCAACCTCTAATATCGATAGTGGCTCATAAACCAGAACTAAAAACAGTGCGATTTTAAACCGTTTCAGGGGGTGAATTCGCCGTGCAAACAGCTGTGGTACTAATAGACAGATTGCCATGATCCAAGCTCTCTGAAGCGGCACACCAAACCCACCGAACCAGAGATAAAAAGAGGCTAAGCTGATTGCACATAAAATGGGAACGGTTTGTATGATAGAGGCGGGGCTGACACCCAATGATTGAATCGCAACCACGACCAGCCTTCCAAATAACAGACCCGTTAGACACATCACTCCAAGATGTAAACCGCTGACAACGGCTAAATGAACGGTACCGCTAACTTTAAGTAGCTCCCACTGCCTATCATCAAGATCCCCTCGATAACCCAAAACTAGCGCCGACAAAAGGGCGGCTGTCGACTGACTCATATTGTGATTGAGCCAATCATGTACCCTTTGCCGAATGGTGCTACCCTGCTCATGTTCAATCAGCTGTTTGACATAACCTGACCCACCTATACCCTGAGCTAACTCTTTCCGACGACGATCGGGACTAAACTCATTTTGATACGCCGTTAGTGGGCCTACTTTAGCCAGCACCTTAATGCGATCACCCGCTTCTATTCGTACTACAGAGTCGTAGAGCCCGAGTCGTACTCGATCTATACCAACCAATTGACTAGGAGC
>CATEEE010000061.1 GCA_949499045.1 Marinobacterium sp. xm-d-530
AGGCCGTGTAACATCAACAGCGGTTCACCAGAACCGCTTCGATGAAAGTGCAAGCTCATCGCTTACAGAACGTCCAGTAGCTCAACTTCGAATAGAAGTGTTGAGTAAGGAGGGATGCCGCCAGGAGAGCCTTGCGCACCGTAGGCTAGGTTGTAAGGGATGAATAGGCGCCATTTAGAGCCTTTTGGCATCAACTGAAGTGCTTCAGTCCAACCTGCAATAACACCGGTCACCGGGAATTCAATCGGTTGGCCGCGCTCGACAGAGCTGTCGAAGACAGAGCCATCAGTGAATGTGCCATGGTAGTGAACACGCACTTTATTAGATGTTGTTGGCTTTTCAGCATCCGCATCACCTGCCGAAAGGATTTCGTACTGAAGACCCGATTCGGTAACGGTGACTTCGTCACGCTTTGCGTTGTCGTCTAGGAACTGTTGGCCAGCGGCTGCTTTCTCTTTCGCTTCCGCTTCCTGTTGAGCGCGAAGACGTTCGGTTAGCTCATTGAATGCCGCTTGTAGATCTTCTGGTTCAACGTGCATCGTTTCACCAGCGAAAGAGGCTTTAAGGCCAAAGGCAACCGCGTTAATGTCTACACCGTCAAACCCGTTTTGTGCCAGTTGATCACCCATCTGACGGCCAATTCCGTAGCTGGCGCGTTGTTCTATTGTTTCTAATTTAATGTCGCTCATGATTATCCAAATGTTTCGTTTAAGAACGGCGCGCAGGGTAACACATTCATTACTGTTGAACGAATAGCAGTGGGTCTACACGCTGATTGTTCAGACTCACGCCCCAGTGCAGATGTGGTCCTGTTACACGTCCTGTTGCACCGACCAACCCGATCTGATGCCCCTGATCGATTTGATCACCAATTTTGACGTCAATTCGGCTCATGTGGCAGTACATGGTTGATAGACCATGTCCGTGATCGATGATCACCGTATTGCCATTAAAGAAGTAATCCCCTACCGCGGTTACTGTTCCTTTAGCTGCTGCTTTAATCGGTGATTTGTCGGGTGCTGCAATGTCCAGTCCAGAGTGAGGTGCACGTGGCTGATCATTGAAAAATCGTTTCAGTCCAAAGGCGCTGGAATAGGGGCCTTCAGCAGGCATTGCAAGAGTCAGTGTGGGGGTGTCAGTCTCTGTAAATAGTTTGTAAGCGCTCTTTTGTTCAACGGACTCTCGTTTCCAGCGAGCAACTTGTTTGGGGTCAGGTTCAACGTATTTACGCTGCTTAATCTTCAAACGCTGTTCTGGATAGGCTTTATCGTCTAATTGAAAGGTTAGCGTTTTGCCATTGAATTTTAGCTCCTGTGCCTTACCCACAGTTGCCTTCAGACTAATGCCCGCTACGGCAGTCCACTGACCGTTTTGGTCAACCACCATGACACGGTAGCCATCATAGGTAACGTCTGGTGCTGGTTCGCTACTGGGCAAACCTAGGTCAACGATGGCGATACCGCCCGGTACACGAGACTCTGTGGGTAGTGCATTCGCAACAAGGCTGAATAGCGTCAGTGAAAGTGTCATTAGAAACAGGGGTAATCGCATACTTTCTCCGTTAGTTTTCTTTTTGCAAATCAAGCGTCGGTTTCGGTTTGGATATCGCTCACTGTGGATGTGATAGAGCCTTTTTGTAATCGGATATTGATACTCTGTCCGGCCTTAACTTGGCGTGAATCGCGTATCACCTCGTGCTGATCAGTCGTCGCCAAGGCATAGCCACGTTCGAGTGTCGCTAGTGGACTAATGGCCTGTAGGCGGCCTACTTTTTCAGCCAGTTCCAGTTTTCGTCGATCAATTTTTGTCTGTGTGAGACTTTCTAATCGACTCATTAGTTGTTTTATCTGTTCTTGATGAGCAGTGAGTGTTTTGCTTGGATTGAGGCGACTCAATTGATTCAGGTTTTGATTAAGCTGAGTGCGTTTGTCGCGCATCATTCGGTTCATGGCGCTGTGCAGTCGCAACTCTAACTCGTCGCAACGCTGGACCTGCTCTCGTATACGCTCGCCGGGGTGTCTTAGTCGTTGCCTTAGGCTGTTTAGTTGAGCCTGTTTTGCTGTCAGAACCCAATCAAATCGTTGTTTTAGCGCGCGTTCTGCGCGATTGATATTGGCTAATATCTCGGCACCATTTGGGCTGAGTAACTCGGCCGCTGCTGAAGGCGTTGGGGCTCTTAAATCGGCCACCATATCGGCAATGGAGAAGTCGACTTCGTGTCCCACTGCCGACACGGTCGGGATCTTTGAATTGGCTAGGCTGAGAGCGACGGACTCTTCGTTAAAAGGCCATAGGTCCTCCAGTGAACCGCCGCCACGTCCAACGATCAGAACATCAGCAATCCCTTCGCGGTTTGCCAGTTCAATGGCTTTTACGATTTGCCCCGCAGCTTCATTGCCTTGAACAGCTGTCGGATACAGCCTGACAGGCAGTCCAGGGTAGCGACGTTTGAGTACCGTTAAGATGTCGTGAATGGCTGCTCCGGTAGGGGAGGTAATCACGCCTATGCATTTTGGGTGTTCCGGGATCGGTTTTTTTCGATCCGCTTCAAACAGTCCTTGCGCTTGCAGTTTGAGCTTCAGCTTCTCGAATAGAACCTGTAGTTGTCCCTGGCCATCTTGTTCCATCGCGCTACAGATCATCTGATAGTCGCCACGCCCTTCATAAAGACTGACGCGCCCAGTGACAACCACCTGGTCACCCTCTTTGGGAGCAAAGTTCACTCTCAGGTTGTTACCGCGAAACATCGCGCAGCGAACCTGGGCTTTTTGATCTTTAAGCGTGAAGTACCAGTGGCCAGAACTTGGTTTGGCAAGGTTGCTGATTTCGCCAACTACCCTGATCGAAAGAAAGGAGTTTTCAAGCAGCGATTTGACCTGCTTGTTTAACTCGCTCACAGCGATTGCTGTTCGGCTTGAAGGGGCTTGAACATTCATCCATTCATGCTAGCGGTTGTTGACGCTTTTTAACAGAGGGAATCGTTTTGTGCGGCGCAGAAAAAAGGGAGAAAAATGCCGCTATTTGCTGCGACTTTAGATTGATAAAAAAGGCGAATTTTAGTAATATATTGGGCTAATTTTTTGCCCATTTAGACAGGTTTTTTAGAATGTTACGAATTGTTGAAGAGGCTTTGACCTTTGATGATGTACTTCTCGTTCCCGCTTATTCAGAAGTGTTACCTAACGCTGTTAGTTTGAAAACGCGTCTGACCAAGGGTATCGAACTCAACATCCCACTGGTTTCTGCGGCGATGGATACCGTAACAGAATCTCGCCTTGCAATCGCAATGGCTCAAGAGGGTGGTATCGGTATCATTCACAAAAACCTGACCATCGAACAGCAGGCTGAAAACGTTCGCCGAGTTAAAAAGTTTGAGGCGGGTGTTGTGACCGATCCTGTCACTTGTAAACCTACAACAACCGTTCGCGAAATCATCGCACTGTCGCGTGAAGTGGGTTTCTCTGGTTTCCCTGTTGTTGATAACGGTGATCTGGTCGGTATCGTGACTAGCCGAGACGTTCGTTTTGAAGAGAACTTAGAGACGCCGGTCTCTAACATCATGACATCGAAAGAGCGTCTAGTGACTGTGGGTGAGGATGCGACTCATAAAGAGATTTCTGACCTTCTTCGTAAGCACCGTATCGAGAAACTGCTAACCGTTAACGAGCAGTTCCAGCTAACAGGTATGGTAACCGTAAAAGATATGAACAAAGCGCAGGCGTACCCAAATGCAGCTAAAGATTCACGTGGTCGTCTACTGGTCGGTGCTGCAGTAGGTACCGGCGCGGATACAGAGGCGCGTGTTGCAGCTCTGGCTGAAGCGGGTGCTGATGTTATTGTTGTTGATACGGCACATGGTCATTCAAAAGGGGTTATCGATCGCGTTCGTTGGGTTAAGCAGAACTTCCCTGACGTACAGGTGATCGGCGGCAATATTGCAACGGCAGACGCTGCGATTGCGCTGGCGGACGCAGGTGCTGACGGCGTTAAAGTGGGTATCGGTCCTGGTTCTATCTGTACGACGCGTATCGTTGCAGGTATCGGCGTGCCTCAGATTAGTGCCGTAGCGAATGTGGCAGAAGCCATGGCTGAGCGCGGTGTGCCGCTTATTGCGGACGGTGGTATCCGTTTCTCGGGTGATATCTCTAAAGCGATTGTTGCTGGAGCCTCTGCTGTGATGGTGGGCTCTATGCTTGCTGGTACCGATGAGGCACCTGGTGAAGTGGAACTGTTCCAAGGCCGTGCCTTTAAGTCCTACCGTGGCATGGGTTCTTTGGGGGCTATGTCTGGTTCTACGGGTTCTTCAGATCGTTACTTCCAAGATGCGAAAGCAGGTGAAGATAAACTTGTCCCAGAGGGTATCGAAGGGCGTGTACCTTCTAAAGGTCCACTGGCCGGTGTCGTGCATCAGTTGATGGGCGGTCTTCGCGCCTCTATGGGTTACACCGGTTCGGGCGATATCGATACCATGCGTACTAAACCAGAGTTTGTTCGCATCACCAATGCGGGTATGAGCGAAAGCCACGTGCATGATGTCAGCATCACGAAAGAGGCGCCAAACTACCGCGTCGGTTAAGACCCAGTTTTTAGACATTTAGTGGGGTAACTCAGGTTGCCCCATTTTTAGTTTTAAGGGCAGTTTGCCCGCAGTTGGAATCAGAGAGAAATGAGCCAAGATATCCATTCGCAACGCATACTTATCCTAGATTTTGGATCGCAATACACCCAGTTGATCGCACGTCGTGTCCGTGAAATTGGCGTCTACTCAGAGATCTATGCTTGGGATATGGACGAAGCTGATATTCGTGCATTCAACCCAAAGGGTATCATTCTAGCCGGTGGACCTGAGTCTGTGACGGAGTTGGATTCACCTCGTGCCCCACAGGTTGTTTTCGATCTAGGTGTTCCCGTTCTGGGTATTTGTTACGGCATGCAAACCATGGCTGAACAGCTTGGCGGTAAAGTGGCTTCATCGGACGAGCGTGAATTCGGTTATGCACGTGTCCGTTTGATGGATAACGCCAGTCGTCTGCTTGAAGGGATCGAAGACCACATGGCGAACAACGGTGTCATGTCGTTGGATGTCTGGATGAGCCACGGCGACAAAGTCGTCGAGTTGCCTGAAGGTTTCTCAATCATCGCGGCTACTGAGTCAGCGCCTGTCGCTGCAATGTGTGATCCTGCTCGTCAGCTATACGGCGTGCAGTTTCACCCAGAGGTGACTCACACGAAACAGGGTCTGCGTATTCTTGAACGTTTTGTTCGTGAAATCTGTGGCACTGAAGCGCTTTGGACTCCTGCAAATATCATCGCGGATCTGGTTGAGCGTGTTCAAGCCCAGGTGGCTGACAACAAGGTATTACTTGGCCTTTCGGGTGGTGTTGACTCATCTGTTGTCGCAGCGCTACTGCATAAAGCGATTGGCGATAAGCTCACTTGTGTCTTCGTTGATAACGGTCTTCTGCGTAAGAACGAGGGCGACCAGGTCATGGAGATGTTTGCTAACAACATGGGTGTTCGTGTCATTCGCTCTGATTCTGAAGATCTATTCTTGGGTCGCCTCAAAGGTGAAGCGGATCCAGAGAAAAAGCGTAAAATTATTGGTAATACCTTCATTGAAGTCTTTGATGATGAAGCGGCTAAGCTGACTGAATGTCGTTTCTTGGCACAAGGCACCATCTACCCAGACGTGATTGAGTCGGCGGCTTCAAAGACGGGTAAAGCGCATGTCATTAAGTCGCACCACAATGTTGGTGGTCTGCCTGAGGATATGGCTTTCGAGTTGGTTGAGCCACTGCGTGAACTGTTTAAAGACGAAGTTCGCAAGATCGGTCTTGAGTTGGGCCTTCCTTACGATATGGTCTACCGTCACCCATTCCCTGGCCCTGGTTTGGGTGTTCGTATCTTGGGTGAAGTTAAGAAAGAGTATGCCGACATTCTTCGTGAGGCTGATGCGATCTTTATCGAAGAGCTGCATAAAGCGGATTGGTACCACAAAACAAGTCAGGCTTTTGCGGTGTTCCTTCCTGTGAAGTCGGTGGGTGTCGTTGGCGATGGTCGTCGTTACGAGTGGGTCATTGCGATTCGTGCCGTTGAAACGATCGACTTTATGACGGCTCGCTGGGCTCATCTGCCTTACGAACTGCTTGAGACAGTCTCTGGCCGTATCATCAACGAGATCCCGCAGGTCTCACGTGTGACATACGATGTTTCAAGTAAACCGCCAGCAACGATTGAGTGGGAGTAAGCTATGTTTTTATTAAGTTCAGGAGTTTTTCTTTGGTCGATTGCGCACCTGCTTACGCGCATTGCACCGGCCTTTAGAGCGTCCTTGGGTAACCTTGGAAAAGG
>CATEEE010000062.1 GCA_949499045.1 Marinobacterium sp. xm-d-530
AATGCTACACCTGCAACTGCTAGGGCTGAGATCAACTTCCGCATGGTCACTCCTTCAGTGATCGTGCACTTTCGTGCTTGTTATTATAAAAACAGGGCGGCGTTAACCGCCCCGCCATCCGTCAATTATTGACTAGATTCTGCCATGTAGGCAACTGCATTAGCGACAGCTTCGTCAGATAAGTCCATGCGACCACCTTTCGCTGGCATAATGCCGTTATCACCTTGGTAGCCATTGATCGCGTGGTCTACTAGGACATCCATACCTTGTGCGATACGTGCTTCCCATGCAGCCTGATCACCTAGCTTAGGTGCGCCTGCGATACCCATACCGTGACATGCGGCACAAGCACCTTCATAAGTCGCCTTACCCTCTTTAGCCGCTGCTGATAGTTCAGCTGGCTTAGCAGAGTGAGACTCCTCTTCAACTTCAACACCCAGTGCTTTTAGACGTTCTTTCTCTTTCGCTTGCTCAAGAGCGTGTTGCTCTTCGTGAGAAGCGGCAGGACCGTCAGCACCTTCAACGAAGTGCCCAACTGGTGTAACACCACCGATAGTACCGGTGATCATGATCGCATTTGGATCTTTACAGTCAGACATACAACGTGTGTTTTTAACATCAGGACGCGGATCTACGAAGAAGTTCTCTTCGTTAGGCATCTTGATGTCACCTAGGTTTTCGTTTGTTAGTACGAAATCATCTTCTACGATCTCGTTCATGAACAGAATGTACGCAGAGATTGCGTAGGTTTCATTCGGAGTCAATGAACGTGGTGCCGTAAATGGCATCGCGCGGTAGATGTAATCGTATAGCGTAGAAGCAAACGGCCAGTAAGAACCAACAGTCTTAGTAGGACGATCCTGAGCAAGTGTGCCCTGACCACCTACAAGTACCGGCCAACGACCTTCACCTTCACCAAACAGACCGTGACACACAGCACATTTAGCTTCGTAAAGACCTTCACCGTCTTCTACAGAACCTTCACCGACAGGAAGACCCATGCCGTCAGGACGTACATCGATGTCCCAACCTGCGATCTCTTCAGCAGTCGCGGTACGACCAAAACCGAAAGATTCACCGGCGTTTACAGAACCAGCAACTAGTGAGCCGGCAACTGCAGCAGCAACTAGGGTTGGCTTAAGAGAGTTGAACATTCGAAACCTCCCCAGTGTTAGCAACTTTCCAAGTGTGGATAGCGTTCTTGTGGTAGATAGACTCAACACCACGAACTTCACGAAGCTGCTTGAGTGTTGGCTGTACGTAACCTGTCTCATCGATCGCACGTGCTTGAAGCAACCATGGCTGTCCATCCCACTTAGTTACAAGACTGAAGCGAGTCAGAGCTTTTTCAAGAATCAGACCTTTCAGGTTAGCTGGCGTCCAAGAGACACCGCCGTCGAATGAGATATCGACCTGTTTGATCTTACCACGACCAGACCATGCAAGACCTTCGATCTCGATCATGCCTGAGCTAAGGATTGGTTTTTCAGGACATGGGCTAGTGATAACCGAGTTAGTCTCCTGAACAAACGTAAAGCGACGCGCACGGCCATCAGCCATAAGGTCTGTGTACTTAGACGTCTCTTCACGGTGGTGCCAAGGCTTATCACCGACTTCAAGACGACGAAGCCATTTGATAGAGGTGTTACCTTCCCAACCTGGGTTAAGAAGACGAACTGGGTAGCCCTGTTCTGGACGAAGCATCTCACCGTTCTGTGCGTACACAATAAGAGCGTCATCTAGACACTTCTCAAGTGGAATAGAGCGAGACATGTGTGCACCGTCAGCACCTTCAGCAAGAACCCACTTGCCTTCTGGTTTAACACCAGCTTCTTCAAGAAGAACGCGTAGTGGAACACCTGTCCACTCACAGCAGCTAAGCATACCGTGTGTAAACTGAAGCGCTTCCATCTGTGCACCACGCCATTCCATACCACCGTTCGCAGGACACTCAAGGAACTTGATGTGCGATTCAGATGGGAAGCGCATAAGATCTTCCATAGTGAAGATAAGTGGACGCTCAACAAGACCGTGAATGATTAGACGGTGCTCTTCAGGATTAATTGTTGGAACACCACCATGGTAGCGCTCGAACACAAGTCCGTTTGGCGTAATGATACCTTTCAACTCGTGAAGAGGTGTCATTGAGATTGAAGAGATAGACTCAGCTGTCAACCAAGGTACGGTACGACGAACAACATCACTTTCGAATTTCGAAGGGTTGCCGTACGGGTATTCAATAACGCCGTGACCTAGCTGCTTGCCCCAAGTTGGCTCATTGGGTGGCAAGTTGTTTGAGTTAAGTAGAGCATCAGATGCCGTTGCAGTGCCTGCGACACTAGCAGCAGCAACACCGCCTACAGCAGCGATACCCTTGCGGAGAAAATCACGACGATCATTAGTAGAGAGTCCTTCAGACTCGCTCGCAAGCTGGGACATTAGCTCGCGTGTCGTCGGCCCTTTGATGATTTTGGCCATCAATTGCCTCCCGGCTGTTTGTGAATTATCAAAATTAGTTATAGCGAAACGAATTCTACGTTCCCAATCACCATATATGCAAATTAATTATAGCTATATAAAACTTTTAGCTATAACGAATCGATATAAGTCGGTTTAGTGACAGTTAAATGACGGCTAAACCATTGGTATTGCAAGCTTTAACCTATCACAGAGAAAATATAAGGCCATGAATATGTAACCTGCATTAGCCTAAAGGACTAGTGCAGTGCAACATAGCAAACTCAATGATTTTAGGGAGGATTAACCTATTTACAGAGTGGTCATTTCGATCTTTTCAACCACTTGAACTGGAGACTCTTTTTCAACCACTTCAGCATGCGATGTAGCCAACTTAAGGATCGCAGACTCATCCTCAATTCCGTGGGCAAATCCGGTTTTTAGGGATTTAAAATCGAACAGTTGCTCATCAGCCAAGTGCGATGGAACGACATTACACATAGCCCTGAACA